>RFOC01000110.1 GCA_009926815.1 Planctomycetota bacterium | reverse complement strand
CTGGATTGCTCCAGGCGTTCGACTTGCATGTTTTAGCCATGCCGCCAGCGTTCAATCTGAGCCAGGATCAAACTCTTCACTTGAGTTCGTTGCATATGCGGGACAAGCCCGCTTGGCTTCGAATTTGGAAGGTGACCCGGCAAACCGGATCCACAAGTGGATCCGGCCGGTCTTCATCATCGCTTCAACGGCGATGTCCGGCGGGCGAACCCGCCGGTTTTCAAAGGACACGTCCCTGCCTGCCGGCAAGCCGGCAAGACAAGGCCTGTTGAATTGACCAGTATCTGGCTATTCACGGAGGACGTGTCCGACCAAGTGCTGTGACACTTGGACGCTGCCCCATTGGGGCAGTCGGCCTTTCCGCACGGGCCGTGACCCATGCGAATCCGCACATCCTCGCGGCGTCATCCAACTGTTCACTTGTCAAAGAAAGCGGCGGTTCCCATTGGGAGAAACGCCGGGTCGATGAGTGTAACGAGAAATCCGGGGCTGTCAATCCCCTCAGGCCTCCGGACCCTCCGGATGTGGAAAACCTTTCCAGAAGCCCCCGGCCGCACTGGACCAGTGAATGCATAACTGCATCTGTGGAATGGGTTTATGCGTCCATGTCCGCGACTGCCGCCACGGCCGCGGATACGGAGGCGGCCCCCGAACTCCGCAGAACCCGGCCCACCGAACGCAGCGTGGCCCCGGTGGTCCGGATGTCATCCACCACCAGGACATGCCGCCCGAGGATCCGCGTGGCTGCCCCCGCCCGGACGGCATGACGCCGCCGGAACCGCTCCCTTCGACCCAGCGAGGCCTGCCGCGACCACGCGCAGTTGCGGACCACATGCGTCACCGGCACGCCGAGACTCCGTGCAACACCCTGGGCAAGCACGGCCGAGTGGTCGATCCCTCGCAGCAGGCGTCGCAGCGGAGATGCCGGAACGGGCACCACGCACCAGCCCCCCGGCGGCATGGCCACGCGCTCGGCCACCATCTGCCCAAGGCGCCGCCCCAGTTCCAGCAGCACGCCGTGTTCCGCTCGATGCTTGCATCGCCGCAGAACCGCATCGATCGGCGGGCGGTACCGCGCCAACGCCGAGAAGGTCTCTTCCCGCTCGCATGCGGCGCAGCGCGGTCCCTGCCCCGCCAGAACCCGCGTTGGCATGGGTGGTCCTGGCGGCAGGTGCCTGCCACATCCCATGCACCATCGCGGGTCGAGGGCGATGGCCACGGCCGAGGCCACCACCGATGCTGGATGGACGACCGAACGGCCCAGACATGCCCGCTCGAGCAGGCGGACCGCGCGAAGCCATCGTCGTGGGCCCTGCAGCCTTGGCATCCGCGCATGCTGACCGCCGGCCACCACCGATCGGCCGGGTCAGGCCTTTTTTCGGGCAAATGGCTCGCTCAGACGCCCGCCATCTTCCGCAGCACGAAGTGCAGGATGCCACCGTGGCGCAGGTACTCCACCTCGCCCGGCGTGTCCACGCGGCAGAGCACCGTGAACCGCTTCACGCTGCCGTCGGGCCTCGTGGCCGTCACCTGAAGGTCCTGCCGAGGCTTCAGGTCGGCAGGCACCTGCACATCGAAGGTCTCGGTGCCGTCCAGGCCCAGGCTCGCCGCGGTGTCACCGGCCTTGTAGGTGCAGGGAAGCACGCCCATGCCCACCAGGTTGCTGCGGTGAATGCGCTCGAAGCTCTCGGCGATGACGCACTTCACGCCCAGCAGCGCGGCGCCCTTGGCGGCCCAGTCGCGGCTGCTGCCCATGCCGTAGTCCTTGCCCGCCAGCACCACCAGCGGCGTGCCCGCCTTGCGGTAGCTCTCGGCGGCATCGAAGATGAACTTCTCCTGGCCGCCATCGGTGAAGTCGCGCGTCCACCCGCCGGTCTTCTCCGGCGTCATGCGGTTTCGGATGCGGGTGTTGGCGAAGGTGCCTCGCGTCATCACGCGATCGTTGCCACGACGACTGCCGTAGCTGTTGAACATGCTCACGGCCACGCCATGCTCCTGCAGGTAGCGGCCCGCGGGCGAATCCGCCTTGATGTTGCCCGCCGGCGAGATGTGATCGGTGGTCACGCTGTCGCCCAGCGAGGCCAGGCAGCGGGCTCCGCGGATGGACCCGATCGTGCCGGGCTGTCGCGTCATGCCCTCGAAGTAGGGCGGATTCTGGATGTAGGTGCTCTTCGCGTCCCAGGCGTACATCTCGCCCGCCTTGGTCGGAATGCCCTGCCACGCGGCGCCGCCGTCGAAGACCTCGGCGTACTCCTTCTCGAACTGCGCGCGGGTCACGTTCTTCGCCACGGCCGCATCCACCTCGGCCTGAGAGGGCCAGATGTCCTTCAGGAAGACGGGCTTGCCGTCCTTGCCGGTGCCCAGCGCATCCCTCGAGAGGTCGATGTCCACCGTGCCGGCGATGGCGTACGCCACCACCAGCGGCGGGCTGGCCAGGAAGTTGGCCTTCACGTCCTGGTGCACGCGGGCCTCGAAGTTGCGGTTGCCGCTGAGCACGCTGGCCACCACCAGATCGCCGTCCTTGATGGCCTTGCCCACATGGTCGGGCAGCGGACCGCTGTTGCCGATGCAGGTGGTGCAGCCGTAGCCGACCACGTCGAAACCCAGCTCCTCGAGCGGCTTCAACAGGCCACCCTGCGTCAGGTAGTCGGTGACCACCTTGCTGCCGGGCGCCAGGCTGGTCTTCACCCAGGGCTTGCGAACCAGTCCCCTGGCTCGCGCCTTCTGCGCCAGCAGGCCCGCTCCAATCATCACGTTCGGGTTGCTGGTGTTGGTGCAGCTGGTGATGGCGGCGATGACCACCGCGCCATGCTTCAGCTGGTACTCGTTGCCCTCCTCGTCGCGCACCGCCACCGCGGCCGGTGCCGCGGCCAGCGCGGTGCCGCCGCCGGACGCCGCCGGCGCCGCCTTCGCGGCGCCCTTCTCCAGGAACTTCGGCAGCTCCTTCTGCCAGCCGGCCTTCATGGCCGAGAGCGGCACCCGATCCTGCGGCCGGGCGGGGCCCGCCAGCGAGGGTTCGATGGTGCCCAGGTCCAGCTCCAGCGTGCTCGTGTAGCGGATGTCCGCGGTGTCATCGCGCCAGAACATGTTCGCCTTGCAGTAGGCCTCCACCGTCTTCACCTGCGCCTCGCTGCGACCCGAGAGCCGCAGGTAGGCCAGCGTCTGCTCATCCACGGGGAAGAAGCCCACGGTGGCGCCGTACTCGGGCGCCATGTTGGCGATGGTGGCGCGATTGGCCAGGCTCATGCCAGCCAGACCGGGCCCGAAGAACTCGACGAACTTGTTCACCACGCCGAATTTCCGCAGCATTTCCGTGATCCGCAGCACCAGGTCGGTGGCGGTGGTGCCCTCGGGCAGGGAGCCGGTCAGCTTCACGCCCACCACCTCAGGAATCAGCATGCTGATGGGCTGGCCCAGCATCACGGCCTCGGCCTCGATGCCGCCCACGCCCCAGCCCACCACGCCCAGGCCGTTGATCATGGTCGTGTGGCTGTCGGTGCCCACGCAGCTGTCCGGGAAGAGCACGCCCTCGCGCTCCCACACCACCTTGGCCAGGTACTCCAGATTCACCTGGTGCACGATGCCCGTGGCCGGCGGCACCACGCTGAAGTTCCGGAAGGCCTTCTGGCCCCACTTCAGGAACTCGTACCGCTCGTTGTTGCGCTCGAACTCCAGCTTGCCGTTGATGCTCAGCGCGGCAGCGCTGGCGAAGGCGTCCACCTGCACGCTGTGATCGATCACCAGGTCGCACTGCACCAGCGGGTTCACCCTCGACGGATCGCCGCCGAGGCGCTTCATGGCGTCGCGCATGGCGGCCAGGTCGACCACGCAGGGCACGCCCGTGAAATCCTGCAGCACCACCCGACCGGGCATGAACGGAATCTCCTCCTCGCCAGGCCTGGTGGGGTCGTAGCGGCAGATCTTCTCCACGTGCTCGCGGGTCACGGTCACGCCATCGCAGTTCCGCAGGCACGCCTCGAGCAGCACGCGGATGCTGTAGGGCAGTCGATCGATCGCCCCGAGGCTCTTCAGCGCCTCCAGCCGGAAGAAGGTGCGATCACCCGTGGGGGTCTTCAGGGTGGCCCGAGCGCCGAAAGGATCGTGATTCGCCATAGATCCGCCATTCTAGGAGGGCCGGGCAAGACGGCCCGCCCATCAGGACCGGCTCTTCATGACCAGCTCCGGCCGGGGCGCCTGGACCACGCTGCCCGGTGGCACGCTCTGGGTCAGGAACACCCCGCCGTTGATGGTGGCACCCTCGCCGATCACGGTGTCGCCACCCAGGATCGTGGCACCGGCGTACACCACCACCCGGTCCTCCAGCGTGGGGTGACGCTTCATGCCGCGTGACAGCGGTCGACCGGGCCCCAGATCCGGCGTGAGGGCGCCCAGCGTGACCCCCTGATAGATCCGGCAGCGCCGACCCATGACGGTGGTCTCGCCGATCACCACGCCCGTGCCGTGATCGATGAAGAGTCCACCCGCGATGGACGCGCCCGGATGGATGTCGATGCCCGTGCGTCGATGCGCGGCCTCCGCGATCATGCGAGGCACCAGGGAGACGCCCATGCCGTGCAGCGCGTGGGCCAGGCGATGGTCCATGACCGCATGCAGGCCCGGATAGCAGAGGATGATCTCCTCGAGCGACCTGGCGGCCGGATCCGCGCGGAGGGCCTCGTCCGCATCCTCGGCCAGCAATGCGCGGATGGCCGGCGTGGCCTGAAGCAACCCCGTCAGCCACGCTCCGGCCCGGCTCGGGTCGCCTCCATCCAGCGCCGCGGCTCGCTCGAGTTCCGGCCTCAGCGCATCCATGAGCCCACGGATGGCCCGCCCAAGGAAGGGTCCCATGCCCGCGGACGCCCCCTCGCGTGGTCCGAAGTAGCCCGGGAAGCAGATCCAGCGGAAGCACTCGCTCGCCAGGGCAAGCGCAGCGGGATCAGGCATGGACGGCCGACCCATTCGATGCAGCGCCGGCAGCGTCTCCACGCTCCGCTCGATCGCGGACACGAACCGTTCGAGGCCGGCTTCCGGATCGCTCACGCGTTCGATGCTAACGGCCGGCGCTCACCGGGCTGGATACTCGAACACGCCGCGACCGCTCTTGTCCCCCAGCCGTCCCGCCTGCACCAGCTGTCGAAGCAGCGGGCACGGGAAGAACTTCGGATTCCCGAGTTCGCGGTGCAGCACCATCATGATGTCGTGACAGACATCCAGGCCGATGAAGTCGGCCAGGCGGAGTGGACCCATGGGGAAGTTGCAGCCCAGCTTCATGATCTGGTCGATCTCCTCGGGACCCGCCACACCCTCCATCCAGGCATGGAAGGCCTCGTTGATCATGGGCATCAGCACCCGATTGCTCACGAAGCCCGCACGGTCGTTCGCGGGAATGGGTGTCTTGCCCATGGCCTTGGCCAGGTCCACGGTTCGTCGGGTGGTCTCCTCGGTCGTGGCCAGGCCCTTGATCACCTCCACCAGGGCCATGACCGGCACCGGGTTGAAGAAGTGCATGCCGATCACGCGGCCCGCGTCCGCACCGACCACCGCCGCCAGATCCGTGATGCTGATGCTGCTGGTGTTGGTGGCCAGCACGGCCGGGGCAGGGAAAGCCTGCTGCATCTGACGGAAGATGGCCTTCTTCACCTCCACGTTCTCGGTGGCGGCCTCCACCACCCAGGCGGCGCCGCGAGCCGCCTCCATGCTCCCCACGTAGTCGATCCGGCCCAGGGCGGCATCGGCAAGCTCCCGGGTCAAACGCTGCTTCTCGACGGCTCGATCGAGGGTCTTGCGGTGGTAGGCCTTGGCCCGCTCCAGCTGTTCCGGCTTCACGTCCACCTGCCAGACCCGAATTCCCGCCTGGGCGGCAGTCAGGGCGATGCCCGAACCCATGGTGCCCGCGCCGATCACGGCCAACGAATCGATTCCGGATGAGGTCATCTGAGGGGTCTCCTTGCTGCGTCGGAGGCTAGCCAAGTCCCTTGATTCTCACCATCAAAGTCTTATAAAAACAGATCCAAGTCATTCCAAAGGCCAATTGCATGCATCCGATCCATTCGAAGCACGACCATCGTCACGCGATGATTCCATGCATGAAGGAACTGCAAAATGCAGGCGGAATCCTTTTCTTTTTACTTGAGCGCCTCAAAACCCGTGGCAGAGTGTTCTTGCTGGTTGTTCCCGACCGCGTGACGGAAGTTCCCCTCCCCGCGCAGTCATCCGTTCTCGTTCCCTGACCCTTGTGGGTCGTTTCCCTTTGTTGTCACAGAAAGGTTCCCCAATGCGTAACTCGACTCTGCTGGCCTCGGCTGTCGCCGCGGGCATGGCCTCCTCGGCCCTTGCCACCATCACGGGCAATGCCCTGTTTGGTGACAGCTACCTCGTCGTGGACGGCGCCAAGACCTACTCGGTCATGGACGTCTACATCAAGTCCAACAACGCCGCGGACATCGTGTCCCGTGTCCAGCGTGTACGGCGTCTCCGCCTACAAGGCCTCGTGGGTGCAGAATCAGACCAAGGCCTTCAAGCACGCTGGTGGCAGCAGCTGGAATCCCAACTACACGGACGCCGCTGGCGCCGCCTGGGACAGCTTCGTGACCGCCGGTCTGCGTGAGCAGTCCAACGACGGTGACGGCGGCACGCTGACCGCCCTGACCGCTGACCCCGGCTTCAGCAACATGAACTCGGCCAACGCCTCCCGCATCACGGGCGCCAGCACCGGCAACGGTCCTGGCTGGTACCCCGCGGCCGGCGCCACGCCTGCCACCAACCCCTACTGCGTGGTCGGCTACTACAACGGCGCCTCGAACATCGCGAAGGCGACCAGCACCATCACCGGCAACGGCGTGGCGGCTGGCAGCAGCCTG
>RFOC01000109.1 GCA_009926815.1 Planctomycetota bacterium | reverse complement strand
CTGAGCCGCAAGGAAGCCGCCCATGCCCATCTCCGTCACCATGCCCCGACTCTCCGACACCATGGAGGCCGGCACCATCGTGCGCTGGAACGTGAAGGAAGGCGACGAGGTGACCAGCGGCCAGGTGGTGGCCGACATCGAGACCGACAAGGCCACCATGGAGATGCCCGTGTTCGATGACGGCCGCATCGCCAGGCTCCTGGTGCCGGCGGGCCAGAGCGTGAAGGTGGGCACCCAGATCGCCGTGATCGCCGAGGAGGGCGAGGATCTCGCCGCCGCGGCGGCGGGTGGCGGCTCGACCGCTCCGGCACCCGCGGCCAAGGCGGCTCCGGCGAGTGCGCCGGCCGCGGCGCCCTCCGCGACCGCCCGTGAGAGCGAGGAGACTCTGGAAGTGGGCGGTGCCCGCGTGCGGGTCAGTCCCGTGGCTCGCCGCATGGCCGAGGAGGCGGGCATTCCGCTGGCCTCGCTCAAGGGCAGCGGCCCGGGCGGACGGATCATCAAGCGCGATGTGCAGACGGCGATCGAGAACGCGGGCTCGCGTCCGGCGGCGGCGCCGGCTCCCGTGGCTCCCGCAGCCTCGGCTCAGGCCCTGGCCGTTCCGGTCTCGCCGTCGCCTCGGGCTTCGGGTGGCCTGGTGGTCGCGGGCCTCGAGAGCGAGCGCGTGGCCGTCAGCGGCATGCGGCAGACCATCGCTCGCCGCCTGGTGGAGAGCAAGACCACCATTCCGCACTACCAGGTGAGCATGCGGTTCGAGATGGATCGCCTGGTCGCCCTTCGCGAGCAGCTCAATCGGGAACTGGCCCAGACCGGCATCAAGCTCAGCGTGAACGACTTCATCGTGCGCGGCTGTGCCCTGGCCATGGCCCGGCACCCGTACGTGAACGCCAGCTGGGCCGGCGACGCCATCGCCATGCACCGCCAGGTGAACGTGGGCGTGGCGGTGGCGCTGGACGAGAGCAAGGGCGGTGGCCTGGTGGTGGCGGTGATCCGCGATGCGGATCGCAAGAGCCTGCGGGCGATCAGCGCCGAGACCAAGGCCCTCAGCGAGAAGGCCCGCACGCGCGGCCTCTCGGCCGAGGACATGGCCGACAGCACCTTCACGGTCAGCAACCTGGGCATGTTCGGCGTGGAGCACTTCACGGCCATCATCAACCCGCCCAACAGCGCCATCCTGGCCTGCGGCGGCGCGATCAAGCAGCCGGTGGTGCGAAACGACGAGCTGGCCATCGGCTTCGAGATGACGGCCACGCTCTCGAGCGACCACCGCGTCATCGACGGCGCCATGGCGGCCCGCTGGCTGCAGGAACTCAAGGGCCTGCTCGAGAACCCGGCCACGCTGCTGGTCTGAGTCCGCCCCATCGCTTGCGTGGTGGTGAATGCCGCGTCAGCCCTGCTGCTGGGCGTGAAGCCGCTTGAGCAGCTGCAGGCGGCGCGACATCTCCGGCCCCAGGAATCCAAGCTGCTTCAGCAGGTGCAGCCGGTGCACCGCCGGCTGGGGGTCGTAGTAGGCCGAGAAGTGGAAGATGTTCTCCAGACCCTCGACCACGCAGGCCAGGGCCCACTCGCGTCGCTGCTTGCCCGGGGTGATCCGCAGGTACCGGTCGCAGGGCAGGGTGAACGGGTCCCCCAGTCCCGCCACGGGGCCCTCCATCAGGGCATGCACCAGTCGGCCCAGCGCGTTCACCGCCAGCATGCGCTCGCCCGCATCCCGAGCCGCGCACGCCAGGGTGGTCAGCGACATGTCCACGCCCCCAGCGGCCGCTCGTGACCGGGCCTCGGCCAGCGCGGCCTGCAGGAGAGCCAGCCGCTCCGCAGGGGGTCGGCCGGATTCACGGCTTCGTCGGTACAGCGTCTCGGGGTCCGCGGGCTCGATCGCGGGGATCGCCTCGGGGGGCACCAGCCGCCCCTGGGCAGCCAGTTCCGCGGCGCGGTCGGCCTTGCAGCAGAGCGCATTGAGCAGGAACTGGTCGGGCCGGGCGGTGGTGTCCAGCGGCACCATCAGGTCCAGTCCCGGCACCACGCGGTGCGGGCGGTAGCCCAGCCGCTCCAGGGCCTCGATGAGCGAGATGTCATGGGTGGCGTCGGTCCGGAGTTCCACCTGCACCAGCGGCGACATGGAGCCCAGGAACCGCTGCCCACCGGCGAGGATGGCGTGCTCGACGCCCTCGGCATCCACCTTCAGGAAGTCGATGGCGGTCCATGCCAGGGCATCCATGCGTTCGTCCAGCGTGACCAGCGGAACCTCCTCGGTGCCGGAGGTGCCCGAGTCCGCCAGGGCGTTCAGTTCCGGGGCCTGGCCCACCGCAAGGTGTCCCGTGCCCGTGCGGTCGGACATGGCGCTTCGTTCCAGGGTGACCTGGGTGAAGCGGTTCGCCTGCACGCTGCGCGCCAGGAAGGCGTGGGTCGCGGCGGCAGGCTCGAATGCCCAGACATGCCCCTGGGCGCCCACGGCCTTCGCCAGGGAGAGGGTGTACAGGCCGTAGTTGGCGCCAATGTCCACGGCGCGCTGGCCCGGCCGCATGGCCTTGCGCAGGAAGCGGATCTCGTCCTCGAACCAGTCGCCCTGCTCCTGCAGCACGAACGGCGTCACGTGATCGAAGCGGTCGGGCACGATCACCTTCACGCCATCCACGAGACTGATGGTGAGGTCCCGGCTCACGAGGCGGCCTTCCATGCGCGGGCGGTCATGCGGTCAGCATACGGGCGCATCACCCAGCAGCAGCCGCACCGCCAGATTCGCCTGCATGTGCGCCGCGATCCCCACCCGGGGCGCCATCAGGCCTCGTCCGGGCTCGGCGCCGCTCGCCTGGTCGCCCACGATGAAGAGCGATCGCCCGATCCGCTGCACGCGCAGGCTCGCCTCGTCGCCATGGCCCGCCAGTCCGCTGGCGGCGATGAGCGGCGTGTCGGGTCGTGCCGCAGCGAAGGCCTCGATGAGCATGGCCTTCTGGTCCGCGCGATCGAAGGCCTCGATCAGCACGTCCACCTGGCCGAAGAGAGTGCACACGTTGCCGGGCTCCACGCGCGTCTCGTGCAGCCGATGCCGCACGTGCGGGTTGATCCGGGCCAGGTTGTCGGCCAGGGCCCGGGTCTTGGGCAGCCCCAGCTGATCCACGAAGTAGTGCTGGCGGTTGAGGTTGCTGGGCTCACGTCGAAGTCGGCCAGCACCAGCGTGCCCACGCCCACGCGAGCCAGCGCGACCGCCGCGGCCGACCCGAGGCCGCCCAGCCCCGCGATGCCCACGGTGGCGCGTTTCAGCCTCGCGTGCACGCCTGGCGTGTGCCTGGCCGACATCAGGGTCTCCAGCTCCTCGGCGGTGGGGGTGCGGCCACGCTGGATCAGCACCACCTCGTCACCCTGACCCAGCGGATGCCGGGCCTCGACCATGGCGCCGTTGCAGATGAGCACGTCGGCTCCCGGCAGCTCGCGGTCGCGCACCTCCGCCATGCACGGCGCGCCCTCGAACACGCGTGGCACGCCGTTGACGATGAGCCGCATGGGGGGCTGCGCGGGCCGTTCCGCTCAGGCCGGGCTGGGCACCACGCCGCCGCCGAGTTCCGCGGGGGGCTCCGCCTGCGGTGCAGGAGCAGCCAGCTTGGTGGCGAGCACCTGGGCCACGGTGGGCCGCTCGACCATCTCGCCGCGCATCAGTCGGTCGACGTCCTCCCGCTGCAGCGTCTCCAGCCGCAGCAGGGCCTCGGCGACCGCCGTGATCTTGTCCCAGTTCGATTCCACCATGCGGTTGGCCTCGGCGTAGGCCTCGTCGGCCATGCGCCGCACCTCCTCGTCGATCATGCGGGCGGTGTCGTCGCTGTAGTCCTTGTCGGGCAGGATGCTCTCGCGGCTGTCGTCACCGGCGTACCGGACGAAGCCGAGCTTGTCGCTCATGCCCCACTCCAGCACCATGGCCCTCGCGTAGGCGGTGACCATCTTGATGTCCATGGCCGCTCCGCTGGACACGTCGCCGGTCTTCCGCTGCTCGGCCAGGCGGCCGCCGCACAGCACGCGCATGGTCGCCTGGAGGTAGCGGCGGGCGTAGCCGTAGCGATCCTTCTCGGGCAGGCTGAAGGTGACGCCCATGGCCTGGCCACGGGGAATGATGGTGACCTTGTGCAGCGGATCGGCGTCGGGCAGGAGCATCTGCAGCACCGCATGGCCCGCCTCGTGGTAGGCGGTGGCGATCCGCTCCTGCTGCTCGATCTTGCGGCTCTTCTTGGCGCGGCCCCAGCGGATCTTGTCGCGGGCCTCGTCCAGGTCGGTCATCTCGATCGCGTCCTTGTTGGCCATGGTGGCCAGGATCGCCGCCTCGTTGATGATGGCCGCCAGATCGGCGCCGCTGAACATGGGCGTGCTGCGGGCCAGCTTGTCCAGGTCCACGTCGGCACCCATCTTCACCTTGCGGGCGTGCACGCCCAGGATCTGCCGGCGACCGGCCACGTCCGGCAGCTGCACCGCCACCGCGCGGTCGAAGCGTCCGGGCCGGGTCAGGGCGGGATCGAGCACGTCCACGCGATTGGTGGCGGCGATCACGATCACCTGGTCGCTCGCCTCGAAGCCGTCCATCTCGACCAGGATCGCGTTCAGGGTCTGCTCGCGCTCGTCGTGTCCACCGCTGCTGAAGCCGCCGCCGCGGCGCCGGCCCACGGCGTCGATCTCGTCCAGGAAGATGATGCAGGGGGAGTTGTCCTTCGCCTGCTTGAAGAGATCGCGCACGCGACTGGCGCCCACGCCCACGAACATCTCCACGAAGTCGCTGCCGCTGATGCTGAAGAACGGCACGTCCGCCTCGCCCGCGATGGCCTTGGCCAGCAGCGTCTTGCCGCAGCCCGGAGGTCCCTCGAGCAGCACGCCTCGGGGAATGCGTCCGCCGAGCTTCTGGAATCGCTTGGGGTTCTTCAGGAACTCCACGATCTCCGTCACCTCCTCCTTCGCCTCATCGATGCCGGCCACGTCCGCGAAGGTGGTCTGCACGGTCTCCTTGGTGCTCACGCGGTGGCGGCTTCGGCCGAAGCCACCGAGCATGCCGCCGGGTCCGCCGCCTGCGCCGCGCATGCTGCGCGAGAGCAGGATCCACAGCACGCCCAGGATGATCAGGGTCGGCAGGATGGTCAGCAGCACCTGCGAGAAGGCCCCCGTGGCCATGTTCACGCGGTAGGGAATGTCCGCCGCATCCAGGTCCGACATGTACTTGGCGTGCGCGGTGGGGGCGATGGGCACGCTCACCATCCGCGGCAGGTCGCCGAAGCCCTTGGTGTCCGCCTTCACCTCGGCCGTCACGCGCTCGGCCTGCATCGTCACGCTGCCCGGCTCCAGGTGACCCTCGCGGGCCAGCACCATGAACTCCTGCCAGCTGCCCAGTTCCTTCCCGCGCGATGCGCTGGACGTCACGATCATGTAGAGCAGGCCAAAGAGCAGCAGCACGGTGAGCCAGGTCACGACCTGGCGGGGCGGCTTCTGCGGCACGGGGCCTCGGCCGCCCGGTCCCTGCGGAGGACGGGGCGGAGGCGGCGGCTCCTGTCGGGCCTGCATCATGGGGGGCGTGGCACGGGCGTGGTCGTCGTTCGTTCGCATGGGTCTCACCAATCGGCCTGCATGTTGGCCACGATGTCTTCGGCCAGGCGCTGCACCGCGCCATACTTGGCCAGGTCGAGCGGTTCGGCCTGGGGCCTGCTGGCCACCACCATGCCGCTGCTCGCGAATCCGTTCTGTGCGGCGATGGGCTTGCCGGTCCGCATGTCGACCCACTCCCAGTCGACGGTCAGCGTGTAGCCCATCTCCTCGCTCAGCCCCGTCCCGAGGCTCTGGCTGATCTGCCGGATGTCCACCTTCACGATCTTGCCGCGCAGCATGGTGTCCGCCGCGCCTTCGCCGGCGATCGCGTAGGGGCTGACCTGCTGCAGCCGCTTCTGAAGGGCCTCGGTGAGCTGGTATCCGATCTGGCGATCGTAGGAGCTGTTCTGGAAGATGGGCACCGCGATCGAGCGATACTTCGTGGGAAGCGTCGAGCCGGCCTTCCAGCCCTTCGCCCCGGCGCAACCGCCCATCACCACCAGCATCCACAGCAGGGCCGGTCGCATCATGGCGTGCCTCGCGGGGGTTCCTGGTTGGTGGGGCCCTGCGGCGCCTGCGGATCCGGCTCCACGGCGCCGGGCACGGGCTGCTCAGGCTGCAGGCCGGGTCGGGCGGGAAGCGGCGGCTCCACGGCCGCGGGAATGCCGGTGGGCTCGGGACCGCCCTCGACGCCCACGATGGTCCGTCGCAACGCCGCGTAGTCCGGACACTGCTTCACGACCGACGCGGGCAGTCGCTCGAGCACCGAGGGGATCTCGCGAAGCGCCTCGATGGTGGCGATGGAGTTGGGGTACTGCTTCACCAGCGCGCGGATGGTCAGTTCGGCCGCGATCCAGTCATCCACGCGCATGTACCACTCGGCCTGCGATCGCAGGCGGGCCGCCTCGCTCTCGTAGATGCGGACCAGCAGGGCATCGGCGCCGATCTTCTGCGCCACCGCGGGCTCGTCCGCCTGCAGCTGTCGAAGGCGGGAGGTCGCCTCCTCGAGCCCCTTGCCCTCGAATTCGGGCCCCTTGAACTGCGCGTAGTAGCTGTAGATGAGACGGAGCCTGGCCTTGGTGACCTGCCGTGACCTGGGGTAGTTCTGCACGAAGAGGTCGTAGGCGTCGGCGGCCAGGGGCATGTCCCGGATGCGGAAGTAGTAGTCCGCCAGTTCCATGCCCGCCTTCTCGGCCAGCTCGCTGCCGGGCAGTCGCTCCTGGATGCGGATCAGGATCTCCTGCGCATCCTCGCCGGCATCGATGGTTCGGAAGGTGCCGAAGAACTTCCGGCGAAGCCCGTGCGCGTAGGCCTTGCCGATCTCGAACTCCCGCTCGAGTGCCGGAACGAAGGCCGGGGTGGTGGCATAGCGACGGGCC
>RFOC01000108.1 GCA_009926815.1 Planctomycetota bacterium | reverse complement strand
CTCGAGGTGGACGCGCACGACCGCAGTCAGCAGGGACGAAGCCCGCAGGCCGAGGTGCAGGAGCCCGGCTACAAGCAGAACATGGCCGACATGAACGCGGTGCTGGCCCTTCGGCAGCTGCCGCGGCTGGACGACTTCATCCGGCGTCGCGACGAGATCAGCGCCTTCTACCGCCGCGAGCTGGCTCACGTGGACGGGGTGATTCCGCTGTCGGATCCGGCCTGGCCGCACCGGCATGCGCGGCACCTGTTCGTGGTGCGCGTGGACGAGCGCAAGGCCGGACTCGATCGCACGGCGTTCATGCAGGGCCTGAAGGAGCGGAACATCGGCACGGGCATCCACTTCCTGGCCAGCCACACGCATCGCTGGTATCGCGAGAACCGTCCGCAGTGGATGGGGCGGCTGCCGGACACCGAGTGGAACTCGGCTCGCATCTGCACCATTCCCATGTTCCCCGACATGACGCACGACGATGCCATGGACGTGGTGAACGCGATCAAGGAGACGCTGGCGGGCGCCCGCACCATGGTCGCCGGAGGCACCCGATGAGCGGCTCGGTGAGCGTGGTGGTGCCGGTGTACAACGAGCGGGACAACCTGCCCGAACTCATGCGCCGCACGCTGGCGGCAGGCCGCGCCCTGGGCCGCCCGTGGGAGCTGGTGCTGGTCGATGACGGCAGCCGCGACGGCAGCGGCGACATGCTCGAGGCGTACGCCCGGGAGAACGCCGGCGAGGTGAAGGCCCTGCTGCTCTACCGCAACGCGGGCCAGCACAACGCCATCCTGTGCGGGTTCGCCCATGCGCAGGGCGACATCCTGGTCACGCTCGACGCGGACCTGCAGAACCCGCCCGAGGAGATCGGCAGGCTGGTCGCGAAGGTCGAGGAGGGCTTCGACGTGGTCGGCAGCGTGCGGCAGGACCGGCAGGACGCCCTCTTCCGCAAGGTCTTCAGCGGCATGGTGAACCTGATGGTGCGCCGCAGCACCGGCGTGATCCTGCACGACTACGGCTGCATGCTGCGGGCGTACCGCCGCCGCGTGGTGGATGCCATGCTGGCCTGCCGCGAGCGAAGCACCTTCATTCCGGTGCTGGCGAACCTGTTCGCGAAGCGGGTCACCGAGATCCCCGTGGGCCACGCCGAGCGCGCCGCGGGCACCAGCAAGTACAGCTTCCTGAAGCTGATCAACCTGCAGTTCGACCTGCTGACCTGCATGACCGCGGGACCGCTGCGCCTGCTGAGCTGGGTGGGTGGCGGCATCTCGGCCCTGAGCCTGCTCTTTGGCGCCCTGCTGCTGGTGCTCCGCTTCGCCTACGGCGCCGAGTGGGCCGGCCAGGGCGTCTTCACGCTCTTCGCCGTGCTGTTCTTCCTGGTGGGCGCCCAGTTCGTGGCCCTGGGCCTGATGGGCGAGTACATCGGCCGCATTCACGGCGACGTTCGCGAGCGACCCCGTTACATCCTGGAGCGCGTGGTGGGCGAGACGCTGGGCGAGAAGGCCCAGGCCGCCGCACGGCCCCAACGAACCTGAGGCATCCATCCATGCGCACCATCGTCTTCGCGTACCACGAGATCGGCGCCGCAGCCCTGCGGGCCACGCTCCGAAATGGCCTGGAGGTGGCGGCGGTCTTCACCCATCGCGACGATCCGAACGAGGGCGGCTGGTACGCCAGCGTCGCCCGCATGGCCGCGGAGCACGGCATTCCGGTGCACGCCCCGGACAAGCTGGACCACCCGATCTGGGTGGACCGCATCAAGGCCATGAAGCCCGAGCTGCTGCTGAGCTTCCACTACCGGAACATCATTCCCAAGGCCGTGCGGACCCTGTTCCCCGCCGGGTGCCTGAACCTGCACAGCAGCCTGCTTCCGAAGCACCGCGGCCGCTGCCCCATCAACTGGGTGCTGGTGCTGGGCGAGCAGGAGACCGGCGTCACGCTGCACCACATGGCCGACAAGGCCGATGCGGGCGACATCGTGGCCCAGCGGAAGGTGGCCATCCCCACCGACTTCGATGCACTGGCCCTCACGCGGCTCATGGCCGCCGAGAGCGAGGCGCTGCTGGACACCGCCCTGCCGATGGTGAAGTCGGGCAAGGCACCCCGAACGCCGCAGGACGAGAGCAAGGCCTCGGTGAATGGCCGCCGCACCGCCGAGGACGGGCTGATCGACTGGACCAAGCCTGCCGAGGCCGTGCACAACCTGGTGCGCGCCGTGGCCCACCCGTGGCCAGGCGCCTTCACCTTCGCGGGCGCCCGCAAGCTCTTCGTCTGGAGGAGCCGCGTGGTGCCGGGCACCGGCAGCCCGGGCGAGGTGCTCTCCACGAGCCCCCTGACGGTGGCCTGCGGCAGCGGGGCCATCGAGGTGGTGCAGGGTCAGGCCGCCGAGGGGCTGTGGGCCAGCGGCGAGCAGCTGGCCAGCGAGATGAACATCGTGCCGAGGATGCGCTTCGGCAAGGGCGCCGCGGGCGTGAAGTCGGGCCGGCCCACCCGCGTGCTCATCCTGGGGGTGAACGGCTTCATCGGCAGCCACCTGAGCGAGCGCATCCTGCAGCACGAGGGCTGGGAGGTCTTCGGCATGGACCTCAACGCCGACAACCTGGGCGGCCTGGTGGAGCACCCCCGCTTCCACTTCGTGGAGGGCGACATCAGCATCAACCGCGAGTGGGTCGAGTACCACGTGCGCAAGTGCGACATCGTGCTGCCGCTGGTGGCCATCGCCACGCCGATCGAGTACGTGCGCAATCCGCTGCGGGTGTTCGAGCTGGACTTCGAGGAGAACCTGCGGATCGTCCGCGACTGCGTGCGCTTCAACAAGCGCATCGTCTTTCCCAGCACCAGCGAGGTGTACGGCATGTGCACCGACGGGGAGTTCGACGAGGAGACCAGCCCGCTCATCACCGGGCCCATCCACCGGCAGCGGTGGATCTACAGCACCAGCAAGCAGCTGCTCGACCGCGTGATCTGGGCCTACGGCGCCCAGCGCGGCCTGAAGTTCAGCCTCTTCCGACCCTTCAACTGGATCGGGCCGAGGCTGGACACGCTGGATTCCGCCCGCATCGGCAGCAGCCGCGCCATCACGCAGCTCATCCTGAACCTGGTCGAGGGCACGCCCATCCTGCTGGTCGACGGTGGCGCCCAGAAGCGGTGCTTCACCGACGTCGACGAGGGCATCGAGGCGCTGTGGCGCGTCATCGCCAACGCGGGCGGCACCTGCGATGGCCGGATCTTCAACATCGGCAACCCGGTGAACGAGGCGAGCATCCGCGAGCTGGCCGAGATGCTGGTGGAGGCGTTCGACCGCCACCCGATGCGCAGCCTGTTCCCGCCCTTCGCGGGCTTCGCCGAGATCGAGAGCACCCGCTACTACGGGCAGGGCTACGAGGACGTGCAGCACCGTCGCCCGAGCATCCGAAACGCGAAGACCTGGCTGGGCTGGGAGCCGCGGATCACCACGCGCGAGAGCGTGGAACGCACGCTCGACTGGTTCCTGCGGCAGCACGCCCGTGCGCATGGCCTGAGCGTGCCACCCGCCGGTGCGGCGCCCGGCCGCACCGCAGCCGCCGGCAGGCCCTGAACGCGCCGTGGCGATCGGCCTGCGGATCGACGTGGACACCTGGCGAGGCACCCGCGTGGGCGTGCCGCGCCTGCTGGCCTCGCTGGAGCGACGCGGCATCCGAGGCACCTGGTTCGTCACGCTGGGCCCGGACAACATGGGTCGCCACGCGTGGAGACTGCTGCGGCCGGCCTTCGCCCTGAAGATGCTGCGATCGGGTGCCGCCAGCCTGTACGGCTGGGACATCCTGCTGCGAGGCACCCTCTGGCCTGGTCCTCGGATCGGCGCGGGCCTGGCCCGGACCCTGCGGATGCCCGAGCGGGCGGGCCACGAGGTGGGTCTGCACGCGTGGGACCATCATCGATGGCAGGTGGGCGCGGACCATCTTGCGGATGAGGCGATGAACCGCGAGATCGAGCTGGCCACCGAGGCCTTCACGCAGGTGTACGGACGCGAACCCGAATGCGCCGCGGCACCCGGCTGGCGGTTCGACGAACGACTGCTCGGACTTCCCGCCTCGCGGCGGTTCGCGTGGCGGAGTGATGCACGCGGCGATGCGGCGCCCTTCCTGCCCATGCTTGGCGGAACGCCCCTGCCCCAGCCGCAGGTGCCCGTGGACCTGCCCACCTTCGACGAGGCGGTGGGCCGCGGCGTTGGTGCCGATGATCGCTGGAACGCCTCGCTGCTCGAGCGGCTGGCGGACGGCAAGCCCCACGTGCTCACCGTGCATGCGGAGAGCGAGGGTGGCGCGAAGGCCGAGCTCTTCGATCGATTCCTGGACGCGGCCCTGGCCGCGGGGCACCGCTTCGAGCCACTGGGCCCGTGGATGCGGGCACGCGCCGCACCGCAGCCCGGACGCATCCGGCGTGGCGAGGTGCCGGGCCGCGAGGGCTGGCTCTGCGTGCGCGGCTAGACTCGCCGCCTCATGACGGCACGGAAGCTGTGGATCCAGGCGGGCCTGATGTTCGTGGTGCTCTACGTGGCGCTGCTGGGCATGCGGCCCATGATCACGCCTGACGAGCCGCGGTACGCCGGCATGGCCGCGGACATGCTGGCCACCGGAGAGTGGCTGAAGCTGCGCATGTGCGGATTCGTCTACTACGAGAAGCCGCCCCTGGGCGTCTGGCTGATCGCCGCCAGCGAGGCGGTGTTCGGCCACGGCGCGTTCGCGGCCCGGCTGCCGGGAGCGCTGGCGACGCTCGCCTCGGCGCTGGCGGCCGGCATGGTGACCCGGCGCCTGACGGGCCGAGCCGAGGCCGCTCCACTGGGGGCGATGGTGCAGATGACCACCGCGCTGCCCATGGTGCTGGGCACCGTCACGGTGCTGGATCCCATCTTCGCCGGCTTCGTCTCGCTCACCCTGGCCTGGTTCCTGGCCGGTGCGCAGGGCGAAGGTCGCACGCGAGCGGCCTGGCTGCTGGCCAGCGGTGCGGCCGCGGGCCTGGCGTTCCTCACCAAGGGCTTGCTGGCGTTCGCCGTGCCCGCGCTGACCGCCGGAGGATGGCTGCTGTGGGAGCGAAGGTGGCGGGAGATCCCGCTGCTGGCGGCGGTGCCGATCGCGGGCGCCGTGGTGGTGGCCGGCCCGCTGGCCTGGCTGCTGCATGGCAGTGAACCCGGATTCTGGCGCTACTTCATCGAGGTGGAGCACCTGCGGAGGTTCGCCAACCCGGACGAGAACCAGCACGCGGAACCGTGGTGGCTGCTTTCGCTGGTGCTGGTCTGCGGCAGCGCCTTCTGGCTGGTGCTCTGGCCGCGCGTGATCTCGACCTGGACCCGCGATCCGGCGGCTCGCTCCGCGCGTCGTTTCTGTCTGGCCTGGGTCGCGCTTCCGCTGCTGGTCCTCAGCCTCAGCGCGGGCAAGCTGCCCACGTACGTGCTGCCGCTCTTTCCACCCATCTCCGCGCTCGTGGCCGCCGGGCTGCTTCGATGGCGATCCGGCGTGAGCGTCTCGCGCGACGCAGGAACCTGGGTGGCCGTGGCGATGACGCTGTCGATCGCGCTGGCCACGCTCCTGCTTGCGGTGATCGGCGCTTCACGGCTGGGCGTGCCGGTTCTGTGGAGGGCCGCCGAATCGCCCCGCTGGGTGCTGATCGGGCTGGCCATGCTGGCGTGGGCGGCGCTCGAGCTTCGCTCGCACTGGGCCCGGTCGGACATCGCGTGGCTGGCGCGGGCGGCGTGGATCCCGGTTCCCGCGCTGCTCTGCACGCATCTGCTGCTCCCCGACGCCATGCTGAGCGCCCCGAAGGCACCCTGGGCCCTGCTGGCCCGCCACGAGGACATGCTTCGCTCGGCCCACACGCTGGGCGTGGTCAACTCCATGGGTCACGCCGTGAACTGGGTCACGGGCCGGCGGGATTTCACGATCGTGGGCGAGGCGAGCGAGTTCGACAACGAGCTGGATCTGCCCGAGGAGCGTGCCCGGCGGTTGCCGCATGCTCAGCTGGGCCAGGCCGTGGCGAAGTGGCGCAGCCAGGGCGTCACCGCCCTGGTGATCGACTCGGAGTCAGCCGCGCGGCTTGCCCAGTCGCTGGGTCCGGCGGTGCTCACCCGCGAGACCGACCGCGACATCACGGTGCTGGAGCTGTCGCCGACGAAGTGACCGGAGGATCGTCGGGATGGGCCGCCCAGACGGCCCGGATCCGGTCGTACCGCTCATCGAAGATCTGCACCAGTTCGGGATCGAAAGCCTTGCCCGCGTCATCCCGGATGGTCTGCCGGACCTTCTCCTCCGACCACGGCTCCTTGTAGGCCCGACGGCTCCGCAGCGCGTCGTAGACGTCGGCGATGGCCACGATGCGAGCGAACAGCGGAATGTCCGTGCCTGCAAGGCCCGGCCGATCCATCGGCAGTCCCAGAAGGCTTTCCGCGTCCAGCGCCAGCGTCGCCGCATCGACGGCGCCGGGGTAGCCGCGGCCATCCCATCGCTCCTGATGGTGCAGGACCACGTCCCGGGCGGCATCGTCGAACGGATCCTGGTCCAGAAGGCGGCTGGCACCCAGGACCGTGTGACGCTTCATGCAGATGTACTCGGCATCATCCAGCTTGCCCGGCTTCTTGAGCACCCCGTCGGGCACACCCACCTTGCCGATGTCGTGCATGAGCGCCGCGGCCACCAGACGATCACGATCGAATGCCGCCACGCCCGCGGCCTCCGGGTGCCGGGCGACCCAGCCATCGAAGATCTCTCCGCTGACGCCACTGACGCGCTTCACGTGCGCGGCGGTCTCCCTGGGGTCTCGCAGTTCGGCCATGGACACCGTGCGCTCCACCAGACGCTCATCGCGGTCGCGAAGCACCGTGGCCAGGGCGTTCATGTCGCGGAGCATCTGGCGGATCTCGGGTGCGCCTCGCTCGGCGACCCGAGCGCCGTAGTCCCGGCGGCCCAGACGGGCGGCGAAGGCACGGACCTCCTCGATGGGACGAACGATCAGCCGTCCACCCCAGATGCCCAGCAGCAGTCCCAACGCGATGGCGATCGCCATCG
>RFOC01000107.1 GCA_009926815.1 Planctomycetota bacterium | reverse complement strand
CATCAGGGCCGGAGGCCGGCCAGATGGTGGAGGATCGCCGCGTGGCTGAGTGACCCGCGCCGGAAGCAGGTCAGCTCGAACTTCTCGTTGGGACTGTGCACGCGATCATCATCCAGGCCGAACCCCACCAGCAGGCTCTCCATGCCCAGGATGCGCTGGATCGATCCGACGGCGGGAATGCTCCCGCCGCTTCCGATGCGCACCGCGGCGCGGCCGTAGACCTGTTCCAGTCCGCGCTCGGCCGCGGCCAGATACGGGCTCTCGTCCGCCACGCGGATGGGCGGGTTTCGTCCGAAGCTCTTCAGGTCCAGGCGATAGCCCGCGGGGACTCGTGCCTTCAGGTGCGCCTCCAGCTGCCGGAACACCTTCTCGGGGTCCATGTCGGCCACCAGACGGCAGGAGAGTTTCACGCTGGCGCGGCTGGCGATCACGGTCTTGGCACCCTCGCCGGTGTAGCCGCCCACGATGCCGTTGCAGTCGCAGGTGGGCCGACACCACGTTCGCGCCATGGCGTCGAACCCCGGCTCGCCGAAGCCCTGGCTCACGCCCGCCGCGGCCAGGAAGGCCCTCTCGTCGAAGTCCAGCCTCGACCACTGCGCCTTCGTGCGGTCGGGCAGGGGCCGCACGTCGTCGTAGAAGCCCTCGATCGCCACTCGGCCGTCGGCCTGATGCAGGCTGGCCACCATGCGAGCCAGCGCATTGATCGGATTGGCCAGCGAACCGCCGTACAGGCCCGAATGCAGGTCATGCGAGGGACCCGTCAGCGTGGCCTCGATGTACACCAGGCCTCGCAGCATGGTCGTGATGGCCGGCGTGTCCACGTCCCACATGCCCGTGTCGCTCACCACGGCGACATCGGCATCGAGCAGCTTCGCATGCTCGCGCATGAACGGCTCCAGGTGATCGCTGCCGCACTCCTCCTCGCCCTCGATCATCACCGTGACCGGGCAGGGCGGGCCGCCGGCGCAGGCGTGCCACGCCCGCAGCGCCTCCAGGAACGTCATCACCTGACCCTTGTCATCCACGGCACCGCGGGCGACGATGCGAGGGCCGTGCGGGCCCTGCACCACCACGGGCTCGAAGGGCGGACTCTCCCAGAGTTCCAGCGGGTCGGCCGGTTGCACGTCGTAGTGCCCGTAGAAGAGCACCCGAGGTGCGGTGACGCCCTTGGGGCCCGGGTGGGATCCCACGACCATCGGGTGGCCGCCGGTCTCCATCACCCTCGCCTCGAACCCCACCTCGCGCAGCTGCGCCGCGCACCAATCGGCGCCGCGTCGCACCTCGGGCTTGTACGCCGGGTCGGTGCTCACCGTGGGAATGCGAAGGAAATCCTTCAGTCGCTCGATCGCCGCGGGATGGTTCGCGTCGGTCCGGGCGAGCACGCCGTCCAGGGAAGCCGTCATGCCCTCAGGCTAGCGTGCCCCCCCGTGGCATCTCAGGCCCACATGGACACCACGGCGTGCAGCAGGAACGCGGTCAGCACCGCCCCCGTGAAGGCCGTGAGCAGCCAACGCTCCAGGGTCACCTGCCGACGCCATGCCACGAACGGGTCCACGGGGTGGACGGGGGCGTCGAACTCGACCAGGCCCTCCAGCTCCGCGTACGAGCGGGGGGGACGCTCCTCCAGGTCGGTGCCGCATCCCGGGCAGTGGGGTCGATGGGCCAACTGCTCCTGGCCGCAGGCCAGGCAGCGGGGGATCAAGTGCCGTCTCTGGATGGTGCTGGTGCGCAGCCTCATCGCGACCTACCGTAGCACCGTCCTGAGGTCTGGCCAGCAACTCCATCCCCATTCCCGCATGATTCCCGCATGAAGAGCCTCGACTGGGTCCGACACCTCGAGCAGGCCGCCGAGATGACCCTGCCTCTGGACGAGCCGATCCCCGCCGGGGCCCTGGGTCGGTCGGGCGTGGGCGGCTTGGACAGGGATGCCCGGGTCTGGGGCCTGGGGTCCGGGGCCCCTCCGTGGCGGGATCTGGTGGAACCGGGGTCCGGACCGCTTCAGGCCTGGCCCGAGGATCGGGCCATCGAGGTCTGGACCGAGGAGGAACTCGCCTCGCTGCACGGCCTCTGGAGGATCGCCCGCCGGACCTCCGACGCCTCCCTTCGAGGTCGTCTGCTGGCTGCGGCGCATTGGCACCTGGAGAACACGCAGCCGGACAACGCCACCAATCGCCCGTGGGGGCTGCACGTCTTCCTGATGGAGGGTTCAGCCGAGGGCCGGGTCTATGCGGAGACCCTGCTGCACAACGCCACGGCGGTCCGCGTGCGGGTGACGCCGGTGTCGGCGTGGATCCTGGCCGATGCCGCCGCCGAGCTCCGGGCCATCGCCGCTCCGGGCGATCGCTAGCATCACGCGCCACGGAGGTGTCCATGCCGGACCGAGTGGTGGTCGATCAGGTCGATTTCCGTCAGGCGCTCGTCTTCCCACGCATCGTGGGTTCGGTGGTGGGTGCCCTCAAGCCCGCACGCCTGCTGGTGGGAACCTTCATGCTGGTGGCGATCATGGTGGTCGGCCGCACCTACGACATGGTGCGAGGCCCCGCCGTGCAGCCCGCGGGCCTTCTGGCCGGACCGCGGACCGTGGTCGACCAGGCCATGGCCAGCGAGGTCGCCCGCCGCGTCGCGCGAGAGGCCCTGCCCGTGGATCAGCGCCCCGCCGGCTGGGACGCGTTCTCGGGGCGGCTGGATGTCGAGTCGGTGCGGTCCGCCGTCCGCGCCCGCATGTCCGAACTCTCCGGCAGTGACCGTGACGCGCTCCAGCGCAGCCTGGATCGGCTGGAACCCTTCCGGGGCAAGGGCGCCTTCGCGGCGGTGGCCTTGGCGGTCGGGCAGTGCATGGACCGGCTCGTCGCCTCCGTGCTGACAGTGGACTTCCGATCGGCGGCCGCCGCGCTGGGCGACGCGCTCTTCACGGTGCCCTCGGCCCTCTGGCGGGAAGACTGGTTTTCCGCGGTTTTCCTCGCCATCTCGCTCGGCCTGCTCGTGGGCCATCTCGGCGCCGTGCTCAGTCGGATGGCGGCCGTGGATCTGGCCGGCAGGGCCACCATCACGCCCGTGCAGGCCTTCGATTTCGTGGCCCCGCGCCGGCTCAACCACGCGCTGGTGCCGCTCTGGCCTGGCGTGGCGCTGCTGGTGCTGCTGCCGGTCGCGCTGCTCGTGGGCGCACTGGGAAGGGTCCCTGGGCTCGACGTGATCGCGGGTGTGGCCTATGGCCTCGCGCTGCTCTTTGGCACACTCGCCGCCGTGGTGCTGGTGCCCTGGGTGCTGGCCATGCCCATGGCGGTGGCGGCCTCGGCGTGCGAGGGTTGCGATGGACTGGAGGCGGCCCAGCGCTGCGGGGCGCTGGTCTACCGACGACCCCTGCATGCCTGCCTCTACGCCGTCTGCGGCATCCTCGGCGTCTGCCTGATCGCCTTCATCACCGATCTGGTGACCACCTTCGCCATCGAGATCACCGCGGGATTCGCGGGCCTCTCGGCGGGGCAGGGGGCCATCGCGGATGCCGGAGGCGCCCGGCTTCTTGCACCCGAGCTGGTCTCGCCCAACGCGGGCTGGGGCGGTTCGCTTCCGGACACGCTCCGGTCCATCGCCTCGTCGCTGGTCTCGTTCTGGCAGGGACTGCTTCAGGTGTTCGCCGCGGGAAGCGTGACGGCGGCCATCTTCACCGCCTCCACCGCGGCCTACATGGCCATGCGGCGCACGTGCGATGGACAGGTCTTCGAGGACCTCTGGGATCCAGGTCGACCGGCGGGGGTGCTGCCGGGAACGGACCCCTCGACCTCAGGCGGTCAGGCCTGAGGGGTCCGAGGGGCGTCTCAGCCCAGGCCACCCTTGAGCTGGCGTGAGGCGGAGAACTTCGCCCTCAACTTCGCCATGGCCGGGTCGTCCGGACGGGCGGGCATGGTCATGCCGCCATCCTTGCCGCCGCGGCCTGCGGGAGCCGCGGGTCGATCCAGCAGGGCCTTGATCGAGAGGCTCAGTCGACGTCGCGCCGGATCCACGCTGAGGACCTTGGCCGTGACGACCTGATCCACCTTCAGCACCCGGTCCACGCTCGGAATCCGGTCGTGGCTCACCTCGCTGATGTGCACCAGCCCCTCGACGCCCGGAGCGACCTCCACGAAGGCGCCGAACTCGGCCAGCTTGGTCACTCGACCGGTGACGCTCTCGCCGACCGCGATGGCCTCCAGTTTCCCGGCCATCGGATCCTGCATGACTTCCTTGCGGCTCAGCGAGATCTTCGGCGGTTTCTGGCCCAGATCCACGCGCAGCACCTTCACCTTGACCAGGTCGCCCACCTTGACCACCTCCGAGGGATCCTTGATCCGCTCGTGGGAGAGGTCGCTCACGTGGATCAGGCCGTCCACGCCGCCCAGGTCCGCGAAGGCCCCGAAGGCCTGCACGCTGCTGATGGTCACGTCACGGATCTGGCCCGGTGCCAGCTCGGCCAGCGTCTTCTCGCGCATGCCCGCCCGCTCTCGGGCCAGGGCCGCCTTGCGGCTGAGCACCATCCGGCCCTTGTCCTTGCGGAGCTCGATGATCATGCAGGGGAACTTCTCGCCCAGGAAGATGCTGATGTCCTCCACGGGTCGGATGTCCACCTGTCCCGCGGGCATGAACGCCCGGTGGTGCGAGACCTCCATGTCCAGTCCGCCCTTGTTCATGCCGATGCAGCGGGCCTCCACGACCTGGCCCTCGGTCAGGTGCTCCCACGGCGCCTTGGTGGTGGCACCCGGAAGCGCAAGGATCAGCAGTCCCTCGAAGGCATCGAGGCGCTCGACCACGAATTCGACCTGGTCGCCTGCTTGGGGGGCCTCCTTGAACTGTCGGAGCGGGCACACGCCCTGGCTCTTGGGGCCGAACTCCACCATCACGTCCTCGCCCTGGATCCGGATCACCGTTCCGGTTCGGTTCTGCCGATCCGGCTTCAGCCGGGAGGCGGGCACGCGGGAGGCGGGAAGGTTCAGCAGGTCCTGATCGCTGAGTCCGCCCAGTGCGGCCTGCATCTCCTGCTCGAGGGATGGGTCCGAGGCGGATTGGATCGGTCGGGGGTCGGCCATGGCACGGAAAGGCTAACCGTTTCGACTCGGTCCCGGCGAATCCGGCAACCCGCCAGGGGTGGTCCGGCGAATGGCTCCCGACGACCCTCCCGACCGGACGGGGTTATATTCCCCGCCCCGGATCCCCTCGTTCGAGACCGCAGCACCACGGCCCACACGCCCACACGGCACTCCACACCACGCATGCCGAAGAATCAAGCCGCATGGGGCATCGAGATCGGTGCCTTCGCCATCAAGGCCATCCGCCTCGAGCGGGACGGCGATGAAGTCGCCGTCGCCGACTTCGCCTACATCCCGCACGCCAAGCCGTTGACCTCGCCGGACATCGATCCGGTCGAGATCACGCGCCTCACCCTGCAGCAGTTCGTGGCGGCCAAGAACATCGAGGGCGTGAAGACCGTGGTCTCCGTGCCGGGCAACGTGGGGTTGGCTCGCTTCGTGCCGCTGCCACCCGTCGAGGCCAAGGAGATCGCCAACCTCGTGAAGTTCGAGGCGGGGCAGCAGATTCCCTTCCCGATCGAGGAAGTGGAATGGGACTACCACCGCTTCGTCTCGGCGGACAGCCCCGACATCGAGGTGGGCATCTTCGCCATCCACAAGGACAAGGTGCGCGAGCGGCTCTCGCTCTACGCCGAGTTCGGCATCCGCCCGGAGATCGTCACGCTGGGCTCCATGGCGGTGTTCAACGCCATGACGTACGACCTCGGGCTGGGCGATCAGCACAAGCCCGCGGTGTTCCTGGACATCGGCACGCAGTCGACGGACGTGATCGTGGCCGAGAACGGCCGATGCTGGATCCGATCCTTCGCGCTGGGCGGGACCAACTTCACCGAGGCCCTGGCCGAGTCCTTCAAGATCAACTACGGCAAGGCCGACCGCCTGAAGGCCGAGAGCGCCAGCAGCAAGTACGCCCGGCAGATGATGCAGGCCATGCGACCCGTCTTCGGCGACCTGGTCACGGATGTCCAGCGGTCCATCAGCAGCTACCAGATGTCGCACCGGGACCACCCGATCGAGCAGGCCTGGGGCGTGGGCAGCACCTTCCGGATCCCGGGCCTCCGCAAGTTCCTGGGGCAGCAGCTGAACGTGGACGTGCAGCGGGTCGACGAATTCAAGCGCATCCGCGTCGAGGGGCGCGATGCCGCGGATTTCGCGGCCAACTCCGTCAACATGGTCACCGCCTACGGCCTGGCGCTGCAGGGCGTCGGGCTGGCCAGCATCGCCATCAACCTCTCGCCGGTCAGCAACCTGCGAGAGAAGATCTGGCAGGCCAAGAACAAGTGGTTCATCGCCGCGGCCAGCGTGGCGGTGGTCGCTTCCGCCGGTCTCTTCGTGCGGCCGCTCATGGAGCGTCAGTTCGTCGCGGGGGGCGATGCGATCGCCCGCGCGGGCAGCGTGACATCGGCGGCCGATGGTCTGAAGAACAAGTTGCAGGCCGCGCAGGGCGAGGGCGGATCGGGCTCCGCCAAGGCCAACGTGCAGATGCTGCTCGACAATCGCAGCGTCTGGCCGCAGCTGGTTCGTGACGCCGTGGACTCCACGCTGAGCACCAACCCCGCCAAGGAACTCGCCACGGACGATCCGTCCGAACTGGTGAAGATCCCCAACGATCAGCGTCGGCTCATCTCGCTCCAGGAGCTCAAGGGCGAGTACGCCGTCAAGCCCGAGGGCGGTGCCCGGACCATCCAGGTCGAGATGAGGATCGACTACGTGCACATGGACGGCAAGCCGAACTCGTTCCTCGACGGCACCGTGGGCAAGTGGCTGCGGGATCATTCGGATCGCAAGGACGTGCCGTACACCATCGATCCAGCCAGCATCAAGATCGCCGAAGGCAAGGAGATCGTGATCGCGGATGAGGCCGCGGCACGGACGGATGGCTCCGCCGCGCCTCCCGAATCCGGCGGAGGCGCTCCTCCGCCCCCCTCGGGCGGCGGCACGGGTGGCGGCACGGGTGGCGGCATGGGTGGTGCCTCGGGTGGCGCCATG
>RFOC01000106.1 GCA_009926815.1 Planctomycetota bacterium | reverse complement strand
CTGCGCGACGAGGACACGCCGATGAAGCGACTGACGGCCCTGGCCTTCTACGCGGTCATGCGTCGCCTGGCCGAGATCCCGATTCCCGCCAACGTGGGCGACTTCCGCCTGATGGACGCGGCCGTGGTCCGTGCGCTGCTCACCCTGCCCGAGCGCACGCGCTTCAACAAGGGCATCTTCGCGTGGGTCGGGTTCCGCCAGACCTTCATCGACTTCGAGCGACCGGCGCGCCGGGAAGGTGGCTCGGCATGGACCGCCCGGTCCCTGTGGCGGCTGGCCATCGACGGCATCACCTGCTTCAGTTCCCTTCCCCTGCGGGCCTGCAGCCTGATCGGGGTTCTCATGGGCCTCGCGGCGTTCCTGTACGCGATCTGGGTGATCGCCTCCACGCTGTGGTTCGGCCGCGATGTCCCGGGCTACGCGTCCCTCATCGTGGTCATGCTGGTCTGCAGCGCCCTGATCCTGATGAGCATCGGCGTGCTGGGGGAATACCTGGCGCGGGTGTTCGTGGAGGTGAAGGGTCGCCCGCTGTACATCGTCCGCCGCGTGTGGGACAGCCAGGAATCACGCCACTGATGGCTTCACGACCCGATCCGTCACCGACCGCCCCGCTGCTCTGGGCGATCGGGCTCTTCGCCCTGATCTGGATCGCGGGCCTGGGCATCCGCCCGGTCTCGGTGCCGGACGAGGCCCGCTACGGCGCGATCGCGAGCGAGATGATCGAGCGAGGCGACTGGGTGGCCCTGCGGCTGGGCGGATTCCACTGGCTGGAGAAGCCACCGCTGGCCATCTGGGGCATCGCAGGAAGCATGGGCGTCCTCGGCGAGAACGCCTTCGCCATCCGCCTGCCCAGTGCGCTCGCCGGCCTGCTCGCGGGGATCTGTGCCGGCTGGGTCGCCGCCCGCGCCACCGGACGCAGGAACATGCTCCCGCTGGTGATCGCGGTGCAGGCCACCACCGTGGGCCCCATCGTGCTGGGCACCGTGGCCATCACCGACGGCATGTTCGCCGGCGCCCTGGCCCTGACCATGGCCACGTGGTTCGGCGCCGTCACCTCGACGGGGCGTCATCGACTCGCCTGGCTCGTGGCCACGGGCGTGGCGGCGGGCCTGGCGTTCCTCTGCAAGGGCTTTCTCGCCTTCGCCATCCCGGCCGTGGCGGCCACCGCACACCTGGCGATGACGCGCCGGTGGCGCGAACTGCTGCTGCTGCCCTGGCTGCCGATCCTGGTGGCCTGCCTGGTCCTGCTCCCGTGGGCCATCGAGATTCACCGGCGCGAACCGCGCTTCTGGGCGTTCTTCATCGAGCACGTGCACCTGAAGCGGGCCCTCCGACCCGAGGGCATTCACCATCCGGAGCCGTGGTGGCTCTACGTGGCCCTCCTGCCGCCGCTGGGGCTGTTCTGGACGCTGCTGTGGCCCAAGGCGATCGGCGGCCTTCGGAACTGCGGCGACTGGAACGATGGCACGCTCCATCTGCTCGCATGGCTCGCGTGCCCCTTGGTCATCCTGTCGGCGAGTTCGGGCAAGCTGCCCACCTACACGCTTCCGCTGTTTCCACCGCTCTCCGCGCTGATCGCCATGGGGTTGCTCAGGGCTCACGAAGCAGGCCGCATCCGGATCGGGCCTCCCGAGCGGGTGGCCCGCATGCTGCTGCTCGCGGCCGCCGCCACCGCCCTGCTCTTCGCCCTGTTCGGGACCGACTGGACACCGGTTCCGACGCTCTGGACCAGCCATGCCGCCCTTCGCTGGCTGCTGGTCGCCGCGGCACTCGCGGCCTGGGCGGCCATCGATCGCTGGACTGCAGGCGCACCCGACGCATGCCGCTGGCTCCTCCGCACCGCCACCGCACCAGCGATCGCGCTCGCCTGCGTGCCCTTCCTCTTCACCGACGCGATCGTGCGAGGCCCGCGCAACCCCTGGCCGCTGCTCGCGGCCGCGCACGGGCCGCTGGCGTCGGCCGACACGGTGATCTCGACCGCGCCGCTTGCGCACGCGGTGATCTGGGAGACGCGTCGTCGCGACGTGCTGGTCACCGGCTGGCCCGGCGAATTCGACGGCGGCATGCAGCCGCGGGAGGATCTGGATCGCCTGGTGCCCACGGAGCGGCTGGTCGAGACCATCCGCAACGGACTCGCCGCGGGCTCCGGCCGCCGCGTGGCCCTCGTCTCGCCGGAACGGGACTCCGCCACCGAGGCGATCGTGGCGCTCCCTCCCGCGCACGAGCGACTGGAACACGAGGGCGTGCTCGTGCTGGTCTGGCAATCTCCCTGATTCAGCCGAACAGGCCGACCGCCCGGTCGATCCGCGCCAGGCTGCTGTCGCGGCCCAAAATGGCCAGCGTGTCGAAGATGGGCGGGCTCACCGTGCCGCCACTCACGGCCACGCGGAGCGGCTGGGCCACCTTGCCCAGCTGGCCGCCGGCCTGGGCGTCGGCATAGCCCTTGATCGCGGCCTCCAGCGCCGCCGCATCCCACGTCTTCACCTCCGCCAGCAGCGGTCGGACCGCCTTCAGGTGCGTCAGCCCGCTGGGCTCGCCGCCCTTCAGGTTCTTCTCCGCCGCCTTGGCGTCGTAGGCCAGCGCGGCGTCCGACACGACCAGGAAGCGGTTGCCGCGGAAGAGGTCGTCGAGCGTCTTGGACCGCTCGTGGCTGGCCCCCGCCAGGGCGTCGAACTGCTCCGGCGTGAGCTTGCGCATGAACTCGGGATGATGCGCCTGCCCGTGCGCGCGAGCCAGCGCCACGAAACGCTCCCGCGGCATGCCGGTGATGGCATCGCAGTTGAAGCTCAGCAGCTTCACGCGGTCGAACTTCGCCGGTGTCTTCACCACGCGGCCCAGGTCGAAGGCCCGCTTCAGGAAGTCGGTGTCGAACTTCTCGCGGTTCTCGCCGGGGCTCCAGCCGTTCAGGGCCAGGAAGTTGCACATCACCTCGGGCAGGTAGCCGCTGCGGCGGAAGTCGTCCACGTTGATCTCGGGCAGCGCCACGTCCAGCGCCGCCGCGAGGCGGATGGCCTCCTCCAGGTCCAGCTGCATGTTCCTGTCGCCGATCCAGGCGGAGAAGCGCTCGTCGCTCACGGTGCCCGCGGGCGGGACGGCGAGCTTGCGCTCCGTCACCGCCTTCCGCAGCACCTTGTCCTTGTCGCGCTTGCTCATCTTGCTCGCATCCGGGTTCGTCATGATGGGCAGGTGGCCGTAGACCGGCCGTCGGAAGCCCAGCGCATCCTGCAGCACCATGTGCTTGGCGGTGTTGTTGAAGTGCTCCTGGGCGCGCAGCACGTGCGTGACGCCCATGAGCTCGTCGTCCACCACCACCGCGAAGTGATAGGTGGGAAACCCGTCCGCCTTGCGGATCACGAAGTCATCCACCTCGCCCGCGGGCAGCGTGGCATCGCCCAGCACCTGGTCCTGGATGGTGATCGGTCCCTGCGGGGTCCGGAAGCGGATCACCGCGGGCCGCCCCTCGGCGAGCAGCCGCTGGACCTCGGCCCGCGGCCGCGCCAGGCTCTCGCTGCCGTCGTAGCGATAGGCCGTGCCCGCCGCCTTCGCCGCCGCGCGCTTCCGCTCCAGTTCCTCGGCGGTGTCGAAGGCGTAGTAGGCCTTGCCCGCGTCCACCAGGCGCGTCAGGTGGTGGTTGTAGATGTCCAGTCGCTCGCTCTGGAAGTACGGGCCGTTGGCCCCGCCGCCGCAGCCCTCGAACTCGGGGCCCTCGTCCCAGTCGATGCCCAGCCACTTCAGGTCCTTCAGGAAGCCCACGCTGGCGGCGTCGCTCGACCGCTTCTGGTCGGTGTCCTCGATGCGCACCAGGAACGTGCCGCCGCGCCCCTTGGCGTAGGCCCAGCAGAAGAGGGCCGTGCGGGCCCCGCCCACATGCAGATGGCCGCTGGGCGAAGGCGCGAAGCGCGTGACGATGGTGCCGGGCTGGGACATGGGAGGGCAAGGCTACCGCCCTTGCCCTTGCGGCCTCGGGCAGGCAGCATGCCGGCATGGCGATGCACCTGGGCATTCTTTCCGACAGCCACGCCCAGGCCGATCGCACGCGCCGGGCCCTTCAGGCGCTGCAGGCGGCGGGCGCGACCCGCTTCATCCACTGCGGCGACGTGGAGACCGAGCAGGTCCTCGACCAGCTGGCCGGCCTGGATGCCCACGTGGTGTTCGGCAACTGCGATCCCGCCCGCGCGCTCGGCCGGTACGCCAGGGACATCGGCCTGCAGGTGCACCACCCCATGGGCCGGATGGACGTGGATGGTCACACGCTGGCCTTCACGCACGGCGATGATCCCGACCTGATGCAGGCGGCGCTGGATGAGGGAGTCCACTTCCTGCTGCACGGCCACACCCACCTCCGCCGCGACACCCGCATGGGCGGGACCCGGGTGATCAATCCGGGTGCCCTGCACCGAGCCAACCCCTTCACGGCGGCGCTGCTGGTGCCCGCCACCGGCGAACTCCGCTCGTTCCCGGTCCAGTGAACCGAATCCCGCTCGCCGCAGCCGCGAACACGCCGGCGTGCCCCTGCTGATCGCCCAACTGCTCGTCAGCGGCTTCCTCGCCGGTCTCATCTGGACCATCCAGGTGGTGCACTACCCACTCATGGCCCGGGTGGGCCCCGAGCATTTCGCCCAGTACGAACGGCTCCATGCCACGGCGATCACCCCCCTGGTGGGTCCCGCCATGCTGGTCGAGGCCGCCCTGGCCGGCCTGCTGATCCTGCAGAGGCCCGCGGCCATCCCCGCATGGATGGCCTGGGTCGGCGCGGGGCTGGTGGCCCTGATCTGGGCGGTCACCTTCCTGGTGAGCGTGCCGTGCCACGGGGTGCTGGCACAGGGTTTCGACGCGGCCGCGCACGAGCGGCTGGTGAACACCAACTGGTTCCGCACGCTCGCATGGACCGCCCGCGCGGCGCTCGCGGCATGGATGGTGTGGGTCGCGTTCAACGCCCGGAAAATCTGACACTCACCCACCCGAATCGGTTGAGACGCCTGCGGCCGAGGGGTAGCGTTCGGGAATGTCCTGGATGTCGGTGCCCATGCCCAAGCGCCGCAAGCGGCGCATGCCCAACCTGAACCTGCCGCCAGGCACCATGCAGGTGGATCCCGAGGCCTCGCGCCCGGTGCTGACGGCGTTCGGCTTCTCGGCCTCGGGCTTCGAGGAGATCACGCTCAAGGACGCGTCGGAGATCCGGCCCCTGCTGTCGAAGTGGCCCGTGGTCTGGCTCAACGTGGATGGCTTCGGCGACGAGGCCGTGCTCCGCGGGGTGCAGGAGGTGTTCGGCATCCATCCGCTGGCCATGGAGGACATCACCGACACCACCCAGCGGGCCAAGGTGGAGAGCTACGGCGACAACACCTTCCTGGTGGTGCCCATGCCGCAGGTGCATCGCGAGGGGGTCCGCTTCGAGAGCGAGCAGCTGAGCCTGTACCTGACGGATCGCGCCGTGGTCAGCTTCCAGGCCACCGCCCCCGGCGACTGCCTCTCGGTCATCCGCGAGCGCATCCGCACCGGTCGTGGCCGCGTGCGCACCAGCAACTCGGCGTACCTGGCCTATGCGCTCATCGACACGGTGATCGACGCCTACTTCCCGCTGGTCAGTCACATGGGTGACCGCCTGGAGGAACTGGAGCAGCGCATCGTGGAGGACGTGGACGTGCACCAGATCCACGACATCCGCGCCATCAAGGTGGACCTGATGCGCATTCGCCGCGCCGTGTGGCCCATGCGAGATGCGGTGGCCGCCATGGCCACGCTGGACCGGGTCTACGGACAGGAACTTCGCCCGTACCTGCGCGACGCCCAGGACCACGTGGCTCGCCTCATGGACCTGCTCGAGACCGATCGCTTCATGGCCAGCGATCTCATGGAGATCTACCTGACCGCCACCAGCAACCGGCTGGGCGAGGTGAACAAGTTCCTCACCATCGTGGCCACCATCTTCATCCCCCTGGGCTTCATCGCCAGCGTCTACGGCATGAACTTCCATCCCGACAGCCCCTGGAACATGCCGGAGTTGAACTGGCGGTACGGCTATCCGTTCGCGCTGGGCCTCATGCTGCTCACGGCGCTGGGTTTCATGGGCTACTTCTGGTGGAAGGGCTGGCTGGGCAGCCAGGCGTTCGGCACCTCTCGGCACCGCCGGGGTGGCCGCCCGCACCGCCACTGAACGCCCTGCGCCCGGCAGCGGGAAACGGCGAATTTTCAGCCGTTTTTGACGCCATTTCAAGTCTCGCTATGCTCGTCGGATCCGTCCCCGGTCGGCGGGGACGGCTCGCCAAACCCACTCGAAGGATCGAGCAAGAGCCATGCCGCGCAGCACCACCCAGGAGGAGATCGTGACCCACTCGCAGCCCCGCGCCAGCGACGTCTTTGGCCGCCTGACCTTCAGCGGCGACACCATGCTGAAGCGACTGCCCAGCGACGTGCACGCCAGCCTGCAGAAGACCATCGACGAGGGTCGCCCGCTCGACCCCGCGGTGGCCAACACGGTGGCCGTGGCCATGAAGGACTGGGCCATCGAGAACGGTGCCACGCACTACTGCCACTGGTTCCAGCCGCTGACCGGCATGACCGCCGAGAAGCATGACGCCTTCCTGAGCATCCTGGGTGATGGCACGGCCATCGAGAAGCTCAGCGGCAGCCAGCTCATCCAGGGCGAGCCCGACGCGAGCAGCTTCCCCAGCGGCGGCATCCGCGACACGTACGAGGCCCGCGGCTACACGGCGTGGGATCCCACCAGCCCGGCCTTCCTGCTGCGGAACCCGAGCGGCGTGACCACCCTCTGCATCCCCACCGCGTTCGTCAGCTGGACGGGCGAGGCGCTGGACAAGAAGACGCCGCTGCTCCGCTCCATCCGCGCCGTGAGCGAGCAGGCCATGCGCATCCTGAAGATCTTCGGCAGCGACAAGGGCGTGAGCCAGGTGGTGGCCACGCTGGGCTGCGAGCAGGAGTACTTCCTGGTGGATCGCGAGCTCTACAAGGGGCGTCTGGACCTCATGGTCACCGGCCGCACCCTGGTGGGCGCCATGCCGCCCAAGGGCCACCAGCTGGATGACCAC
>RFOC01000105.1 GCA_009926815.1 Planctomycetota bacterium | reverse complement strand
TTCCTGCCGCTGCAGGAGGACGTCTTCCCGGACACCGACGACTTCGGGCGCATCTTCCGCAACAACGCGGTGATGAGCGCCGAGGGCATTCCCCAGATCGCGGCGATCATGGGCAACTGCGTGGCGGGCGGCGGCTACCTGCCGGTGCTGTGCGACACGCTGCTGATGACCGAGGGCAGCGGCCTGTATCTGGCGGGGCCCGCGCTGGTGAAGGCGGCGATCGGCCAGGAAGTGAGCAGCGAGGAACTGGGCGGCGCGCAGATGCACGCGCAGATCAGCGGCACGATCGACTTCCGCGAGAAGGATGACCCGGCCTGCATCGCGCGGCTGCGCAGCCTGATGGCCAAGCATGGCGCGGCGCGGAGGCTGGCGAAGCCGGAGTCGCCGGCCAAGGCTCCCGCGCGGCCCGAATCCGACGTGCTGGAGGTGTTCACGGGTGATGCCGGTCGCCAGTACGACATGGTCGATCTGCTGAAGTGCGTGGTGGATGGCGGATCCTTCGACGAGTATCGCGCCGAGCATGGCCGAAGCCTGGTGTGCGGCTACGCCACCATCGGCGGTTTCGCGTGCGGCATCGTGGCGAACCAGCGCAAGATGACGGAACGGCAGATGCCGGGCGGCAAGTCGGGCCCGAGCAAGGCCATGAACATGCCGGCGGTCATCTACGACGACAGTGCCGACAAGGCGGCCCGGTTCATCCTGGAGTGCAACCAGCGACGCGTGCCGATCGTCTTCGTGAACGACACCACCGGCTTCATGGTGGGCCGCGACAGCGAGCAGGGCGGCATCATCCGTGCGGGCGCCAAGATGGTGAACGCCATGAGCAACTGCGTGGTGCCCAAGATCACGCTGATCGTGGGCGGCAGCTTCGGCGCCGGCAACTACGCCATGTGCGGACGGGCCTTCGACCCTTTCCTGACGCTGGCCTGGCCGGGCGGCCGCTGCAGCGTGATGGGTGCGGCGCAGGCGGCGGGCACGCTGCTGCAGATCGACCTGGCCGCCCGCGAGCGCAAGGGCGAGCAGGTGGACGAGGCCATGCGAAAGCAGCTGCTGGCGGCCATCACGGCCAGCTACACCGAGCAGCAGGACATCCGCTACGGGGCCAGCCGTGGCTGGGTGGACCGCATCATCGAGCCGGCCCGGACGCGCGAGGAACTGGCGTTTGCGCTGGCGCTGGCGCACATGGCGCCCATGGACGCGCCGCTGCGCACGGGCGTGATCCAGACGTGACCATGCCGCGCGAGATCGTGGTGGCCACCGGCAATCCCCACAAGGTCCAGGAGATCCGGGCGATCCTGGGACCGCTGGGGCTGGTGGTGCGCTCGCTGCAGGATGTGGGTGGGCCGTTCCCCGAGCCCGAGGAGACGGGGCGCACCTTCGAGGCGAACGCCCGGATCAAGGCGATCGCCTACGCGAAGGCCACGGGATGCACCGTGCTGGCCGACGACTCCGGCCTGGAGGTGGACGCCCTGGGCGGCGAGCCGGGCGTGGACAGCGCGGTCTGGGCAGGGGCGCATGGAGCGAGGGCCGAGCGGGATGCCAGGAACAACGCCAGGCTGGCCGAGCGGATGCACGGCGTGCCCGCGGAGCGTCGTGCCGCTCGCTTCGTGTGCTGCATGTGCCTGGCGGATGCGTCGGGCCAGGTGCTGGCCCAGACGCGTGGCACCTTCGAGGGCCGGATCGGCCAGACGCCGCGGGGCGGGAACGGGTTCGGCTACGACCCCTGGCTCTGGCTGGAGGATGTCGGCTGCTCGGCGGCGGAACTCGATGCCGCATCGAAGAACGCCCGCAGTCACCGTGGTCAGGCCGCTCGCGCCATGGCGTCGGTGCTGGGCGTGCGCGCATGAGCGTCCCGCTTCCGCTGCTGACGCCCTCGGTGCCGGGTCTGCGGTACAGCTGCCATGGGTGCGGCGCCTGCTGCCGTGACTTCACCATCGAGCTTCGCGAGACGGACTTCGACGCGCTGCGGCGGCAGGGCTGGGAGGCCGAACTGGGGGGGCCGTTCTGGACGGATTTTCGCGGGCGCCGCTGGCTTCGGCAGCGGGAGGATGGTGCATGCATCTTCCTGCAGCAGGATGGCCGGTGCCGGGTGCACGCCAGGCACGGACTGGAGGCCAAGCCCCTGGCGTGCCAGCTCTTCCCGTTCTCCTTCTCGCCCGGCCCCGAGAGAGCCCGGGTGGGCGTGAGCTTCGCCTGCTCGAGCGTGCAGCGCGGGATGGGGGCGGAACTGTCGACGCACGCGGCGGATCTTCGCCGCATGCAGGCCGGGATTCCCGAGGCCATGGCCCCGGGTGAGATGCCGGACCTGCTCCGCAACGTGCCTGGCACCGCCGCGGAGATCGAGGCGGTCCGTGCCGCGATCGATGGCTTGCTGGGCAACGGAGACATCGCGTGGAGCCTGCGACTGGCGGGTTTCGCGTGGGTGGCGCAGAGCCTGCGCATCGCCAACCTGGACCAGGTCCGGGGCGAGCGGTTGGCGGAACTGGTGACCACGCTGGCCACCGCGGCACCGGCGGAGGTGCCGCTGCTTGACGCGGTCGAGCCCAGCGAGCGTTCGTGGCGGTTGCTTCGGCAGGCCGTGTTCGCCCGCGTGGAGGACCCCAAGCTTCATGAACTTCGTCGGCATGGAAGGCTTCGCACGGTGCTTGGGCAATGGCGACGCAGCCGCGCATGGGCACGGGGCCACGGTCTCATGCCGACCGTGCCCGGCTGGCCCGCCGTGGCGTTCGATCGGCAGCGAGCCGTCGTCATGCCGGGACCCGGGCCCGAAGGGGATGCCGTGGGCGAGATCCTCGTGCGATGGCTCCGCGCCGCCCTTCACGGGGATCGCGCCTGGGGCGCAGGCCTGCATGGCTGGCCGGTGTTCGAGGGCCTGGGCATGACCGCGCTGAACATGCTCTGTGCCGCGTGGCTGATGCGGGCCCATGCGGCGGGGTCGGGCCGGGACCACGTCACGCTGGAGGACGCGCAGCAGGCGATCGGTCGCATCGACCGAACCGCGAGCCGCGCGGTCTGGCTGGGCTCCACCGGCGAGTTCCTTCGGCTCGCCTGGTTCTGCAGGGGCGATCACCTGCGGCGGATCGCCACGACCCTGTTCACCGGCGGCTCCGCGGGGGTGTTCGCCGGAGTCTCTCGCGAAGGATGACCCACACGGCCCGAAGGCCATCCAACGGACCGATCTTCTTGCCGCGCCTGCGGTCGCGAGGGTCGTAGGTCACGGGCGCCTGGGCCACCTGGGCATGCACCCGGGAGAGGGCCGCCACCATCTGCGGCTCCACGCCGAAGCGATCCTCGCTCAGCCATGGTCGGATGGCCCGAAGCACGGGCACGCGAAGCAGCTTGGAGCCACATTCCATGTCGTTCACCTGCAGCCCGGTCACCAGGTTGCTGAGCGCGGTCAGGGAGCGATTGACCAGCGTGTGGAGTCGTCGCCAGAGGCCGCCCTCGTGCGGATGCGCCCAGCGGTCGCCGATCACGGCGGACAGGGAACCCGGGGGAAGCGAGTCCAGAAGGGCGGCCCAGTCCGCCGGGTCGTATTCCAGGTCGCCATCCTGGGTGAGCACCGCGTCGGCGTCGCCCGCGGTCGCCAGCGCATGGTCGAATCCGGTGCGCAACGCGGCGCCCTTGCCGCGGTTGGCGGGATGCCGAAGGAGCTCGAGCGTTCGGTCGCCACCGAATTCCCTCGCGAGCCGATCGGCGACGTCGGCCGTGGCGCGGGAACTGGCGTCATCCACCAGCAGCAGCCTTCGGGACCAGCCCGTGGGCAGCGGCGCGGCGATCGCCCGGCGCACGCACGGCTCGAGCGTGTCCGGCTCCTCGAAGACCGGAATGACCACGAAGAGCGTGGGCATGCGGGGCCTGGATCAGGCCCCGGGCTTCCCGAGCGACTTCCGCATGTCGGTGTCCGCCTGCATGTTCTGCATCCGGTACATGTCCATGACGCCCATGCGGCCCTCGCGAAGCGCGCCGGCGATCGCCTTGGGCACCTCGGCCTCGGCCAGGACCACGAGCGCCCGGTTCTTCTGCGCTTCCGCCTGGTACTCGGCCTCCTGCGCCACGGCCAGCGCGCGTCGCTGCTCCGCCTGGGCCTGGAAGCGCTTGGTGTCGGCCTCGGCCTGCGCCTGCTGCAACTGGGCGCCGATGTTGTCGCCCACATCCACGTCGGCGATGTCGATGGAGAGGATCTCGAATGCGGTCCCGGAATCCAGGCCCTTCGCCAGCACCGTCTTGCTGATGCGGTCGGGGTTCTCGAGCACCTCCTTGTGGGAACTGGCCGAGCCGATGGTGCTGATGATGCCCTCGCCCACGCGCGCGATGATCGTCTCCTCGGTGGCGCCGCCGACCAGCCGGCTGATGGCGGTGCGGACCGTCACGCGCGCCTTGGCCTTGAGCTGGATGCCGTCCTTGGCCACCGCGTCGATGGTGGACTTGCCCGACTGCACGCTGGGGCAGTCGATCACCTTGGGGTCGACGCTGGTCTTCACCGCGTCCAGGATGTCGCGGCCCGCCAGGTCGATGCCGGTGGCCCGGTCCCAGCCCAGATCGATCTGGGCCTTGTCCGCGGCGATCATGGCGCGGATCACGCGGTCGATGCGGCCGCCCGCCATGAAGTGCGCCTCGAGCAGGTTGGTGGGCACCTCCAGGCCGGCCTTCTTGGCGGTGATCCGATTGAGCACGATGACCGCGGGAGGCACCTTTCGGAGGCGCATCATGATCAGGTCGAGCAGGCTGACGCGGGCCCCGCTCAGGAAGGCCTGCAGCCAGAGCTGCAGGTACTGGCTGATCATGATGAGCAGGATCAGGCCGATGATGGCGACGACGCACAGGCCGACGATGCCGAGCACGGCGAGCGGTTCGGCGCCCAGGAGCAGCGTGGTGTTCATGGAGCGAAAGGGTACCGCCGTCTCAGGGGGCCGCCATCCGGCGGACCCGCAGCGTGCCGGATTCGGCACCGCTCACGCGGATCCGGGCTCCGGACTCGATGAAGCCATCCTCGGCGATCGCCTCGTGGACCGTGCCCTCGATCTCGACTCGGCCCACCGGGCGAAGATCGGTTCGACACACGCCTTCGCTTCCGGCCAGGGGAAGTGCGGCGGCGATCCGCGGCTCGCCCACCTCCGCGTGCAGCACCGATCGCCGGGCCAGCGGCGTGAAGGTCCAGAGCCGAAGTCCGTAGCCGATGGCGAATGGCGCACCACCCAGCACGGCGGCCAGCGACGCGAAGCCCCAGAGGGCCGAATGCAGGAAGAAGCAGACCACCGAGCCGACCAACCCGAGCACGCAGAGTGTGGAGAGCACTCCGGCCGAGGGGATGACCAGTTCAAGCGACAACGCGATCACCGCCACCCCGAAGAGCACGAAGCCGGCCAGCAGCCATGGATCCGTTCCCGCCGTCGTCGCCTGGGCCAGCAGCATCATGACGGGATGGCCTCCACGCGCAGCACATCGGAGGTCACGTCCACCACGCGAATGCGCGTCCCGCGGTCGATCCATCCACTGGCCGCGGCCTCGTGCAGGGCGCCTCCGATCTCGACCCGGCCCGAGGGCCGCAGGTCGGTGGACGCGACGCCCTCGGCCCCCACGGCAGGCCACTGCGCCCGCGATGAAGCGGACGCGATCGCGGCCTCGAGCACCGAACCTTGCGCCAATCCTCCGCTGCGTCCCAGCCACCACATGGTGCCCAGAGCGGCCACGAGCGCCGCCACCAGCGTGCCCAGGCCCTGCATGATGGCGTGCTGCGGCTGCGGCGAGGGGCTGGAGACCACGAACAGGCCCACGGTGCCCACCGCGAAGCAGAGGACGCCGGCGATGCCCGCCGCCAGGCTGCCCGGGAGCAGCAGCACTTCCACCGCCACCAGCGCCAGGCCCGCCACCAGCAGCACCGCGGGCCACCAATCCGCCAGCCCGGCGAGCAGCGGTCCCGCCACCAGCACCGCAGCGGCGGCGGCCCCGGCGATGGCGAATGCGCCCAGGCCAGGCGTGAACATCTCGATCACGAAGCACACCACGATCACCAGCACCAGCAGCGTGCGGAGCCACCAGCTGGTGAGGAACCGGGCCGCCGTCTCGCTCCAGCGGGGCTCCACCACGAAGATGGACGTGGCTCCCGTGAATCGGCGCAGGCTCTCCAGATCCGGGATCACCGCGACCGCCATGCCCAGCGCCACCGCCTCGTCGGCGCGCAGCGTGAGCAGCGTGTCGGGTCCGTCGAGGCGAGAGACCAGCCGCAGACGCTCCGCATCCTCGGGTCCCAGCGCCGGCCGGCCGGGCGGAAGCGATTGTGCGGCGTCGATCGCGTCCTGCGTGGCCTGATCGAGTCCGGATCCCGCTCGCCGCAGCGCATCCGTGACCCATGGCACGAGCTTCATGGCGGCTCGGGGCCGCGTGTCCGACGCGCCCAGCGGGGGTGGTTCTCCGAACACGCCCTCGTACTCCTCCGCGTCCACCACGAATCGCTCTCCCCGCTCGGGATCCTCCAGAAGCCAGGCGGCTGCATCCGTGCGGACGAAGGCGTGGCAGAGGCGCTCGTCATGGCGGCGCCGGCGGGCGCTGTCCGTGACCTCGCTGAGCAGGGGTGCCTCCAGCTTGGCTCGCTCCGCCGGGCCCAGGGGCTGCAGGCCCATCCCGGGCAGCACCGCGATGGGGGCGGCGTCGCCGAACACCGCGTCGGGCGTCACGACGATCTCGCGGCAGGCCAGCGCGGTGATGGTGCCGGCGGAGAACGCGCGAGGAGCGATCCACGCGATGGTGTTGGCGGGGTACGTGGACTTGATCTGCCGGCAGAGCTCGAGCGTCGAGAGCATCTCGCCGCCGGGCGTGTCCAGGGCCAGGACCACCGCATCGGCGCCGGCAAGCCGCGACCACTCCACGCGATCGGCAAGACCGGCCACGGTGATCGCATCCATCTCGCCCCGGACGGGAAGCACGGCCACCGTCCTCGCGGTCCGTGCGGGAGGCACGGCCGCCGGCGGCTCGGCCAGCATGCCCAGAGCGGCGAGCAGAAGTTCGATCACGCCGCGAGTCTACGCCGGGCGGGAGGGTGGTCCTGCAATGCAAGAGGGGCCGGCATGAGCCGGCCCCTCGAGGTCGCGAACGTGACTTGCTGCCGAATCAGTCCCAGC
>RFOC01000104.1 GCA_009926815.1 Planctomycetota bacterium | reverse complement strand
GGCGCCCGGAGCCGGGCCACGGTGTACATCTCGATGAACTGCAGGAAGTCGCCCGGATACTCGGAGCGGATCAGGCCCTCGAGGGCCATCGCCATGCGCTTCGCCTGCATGTACTGCCCACCGTGCCGCATGGAGCCCGACATGTCCAGGATGACCGCCGTGGCGCACTTGGGCTGCTGCCGCGTCCGGTGCACCACCATGTCCTCGCCGCGCAGCCGCACCGGCGCACCCGGCACTCGCGGCCCCGCCGAGGCCTCGCGCACCATCGCGTTCAGCAGGCTCTGGGGAAGGTCCATCGCCGAGGGGCTGTCGCCGAACGCCCACGGCCGGGTCGCCGGAAGCTCGACCGCGCCATCCGCCGAGGTGACGCCCTGGTGGCGCCCGCTGCGAGCCGCCTGCAGGTCGCTGAAGATGGTGGCGAGCAGCCCCCGCTGGTACAGGCGCATGGCCCTTGGGGACACCTTCCAACCGCCCTCGGGCGTGCGCGAGAGTCCGGCCTCCTCGGCCATGCGCTCGAGCAGCTCGTTCACGCGCCGCTGCAGGTCGCGCATGGAGTCCACCTGCTCCTGCGGCGCGAACTCGCTCAGCGCGTCGAGGTCGATGATGGCTGGCTTCGCGTTCCTGAGCGCCTCGCGCAGCTGCTCGAGCAGTCGCTCGATGCGCTCGAGCTCATCGGCCACCTCGAGCGCACGCTCCACGCTGAGCGCCTCGCGGCCGGTGAATGTGTGCCGCGAGCGCATGGCATCCACCTGATAGCGCTCGCGAAGGCGCTCGAGCGCCGTGGTGAGCGCACGCTGCGGTGCCGAGCCCTCGGGCAGGCGGTACCAGAGCCGCTCCAGGTCTCGCAGCTGTCCCTGCTTGATCGCGTGCGCCAGGCGCCGACGCAAATCCGACTCGTCCTGGGGCCATGCGCGTTCGGCTGACTTGCGATAGGCGTGATCCGCCTGCTCCGCCGCCGGTGCCGGATCGAAGGTGGCCAGGATCTTCGCCTTGCGTGCCTCGAGCAACTCGATCAGCGACTCGATGCTCGGGCCCAGCCCCTGGATCTGCGATGGATCGATGCGCACGGCGTTCGCCAGTTCCTCGTCGGTGAAGCGACGCATGGAACCCGTGGCGAGCATGTGCTCGAAGGCGCCCTTCGCCGCGGCGCCAGCGGCATCGGAGGGCCGTGCCGAGCCGAAGCGCACCGCGTCGAACCCCAGATAGGTGTGAAAGGTGCCGCCCAGCGGCTGCCGCGAGGGTTCGTCGGGCGTCAAGGGCACGGTCACTTGAACTGGTACGACGTGCGACCGTGCTTCACCACGCGACTGACCTGGTCGCCCGCCCAGAGGCCAGCCAGCACGAACTCCACGCACGAGGCCCGCACGGCGGGATCCCCGCTCGCGTTCACCTCGAACGCCTTGTCCCACGCCTCCGGCACGGCCTGCAGGCGCTCGGCGTACTGGCCGCTGGGCACCAGCTCGCCCACCTCGATGCGCACGCCCTTGCGGAAGGCATCGGCGATGCCATCGAGACCGTGCTGGTCGACGTACTCCTTGAACACCGTGCCCACCGCCTCGGCCACGATGGCCTCGATCACCTGTCGCTCGCCCATCTGGTGCGTTCCCATCAGGTCGAGTTCCAGCTTGCCCAGCGCCGAAGCATGCAGGTGCGCCAGGTCGCTGATGCGGGGCACCGCCGGCCGCTCACCCAGCTGGATGCCGCGGCGACGCGCACCGGCGACCATGGTGCGCCAGTTCGACACGCTGAAGCGAGCGCTGACGCCGGAGGACTGGTCGACGAACGTGCTGCGCCTCGCAGCCACGGCGATCTCCTCCACCACGCGTTCCATGAAGGGCGGCACCAGCACCGGGAACTCGCCCCCCAGGTCCAGCCCCGCCTCCTGCCGCGTGATCGCGATGCCGATGTCCCGCTCGCGCGGGTAGTGCGTGACGATGGTGCTTCCGATGCGATCCTTCAGCTGCGGAATCACCTTGCCGCTGCGGTTGTAGGTGCTCGGATTCGCGCTGAACACCAGCAGCACATCCAGGTCGAAGCTGACCGGGTAGCCGCGGATCTGCACGTCGCGCTCCTCCAGCACGTTGAACAGGCCCACCTGCACCAGCTCATCCAGATCGGGCAGCTCGTTCATGGCGAAGATGCCCCGGTGCATCCGCGGCACCAGGCCGAAATGCAGGGCCTCCTCGGCCCCCATCGAGGTGCCCGCCGCCAGCTTGGCGGGATCGATCTCGCCGATCAGGTCGGCGAACTTGGTGCCCGGAGCCAGTCGCTCGGCGTAGCGATCGGAGCGATGCCACCACGCGATCGGCACCGATTCGGGTGGCATCGAGGCGAGCATCTCGCGGCCCGCTCGGGTGATCGGCCGCTCCGGGTCCTCATGCACCGGACAGCCCGGCAGGTCGAGGTGCGGCAGCCACTCGTCGAGAAAGTTGGGCAGCGTGCGCATCAGGCGACTCTTGCCCTGCCCCTTCTCGCCGAGGAAGAGGAGGTCATGCCCCGCGATGATCGCCGTGGCCAGATCGGGCAGCACCGTGTCGTCGTAGCCGATGATGCCGGGGAAGAGGCTCGAGGCACCACCGTGGCCCTCGGCGACGGCCTTCGCGAGGGCCCGCTCGAAGTTGCCCCGCAGTTCCTGCTTGACGGTGCGAGACCGCCAGCCGGAGGCGCGAAGCGCGGCAAGGGTGCGGATGGCGGGCGGTGCGCTGGTGCTGGGTGGTTGCATGATGGATCGCTTCCGATGCCCGGAACGGGAAGCGTCATCCTAGGAGCGCCCAGGCACCCGGTCCGCAGGCCCGCACTCGCCCGCCCAGGTCCCGCGGCGGAGCCCTCGCCCCCTGCGCGGCTGCCCCGCTCGCGGCGCTACCGATCCCCACCCGCCTGCAGGAGCATCTGCACGAAGCGACGGATGTTCTCGCTGCCCTGCGGGGAGACCGAGGTGAACTCCAGGCACGCCAGCGGACGCCCCTCTCGCTCGAAGGTGCGCACCACGCGCGCATACAGGTCCGTGTCGGCCGCCCCGCCGCGGACGAAGTGCAGGTGAAGCTTCAGGTCCGCGTGCGCGGGAACGCGTTCGGTGAGTTCCGCCAGTGCACCGTGGTAGCCGATGTCCAGGATGGTGCCCGGGAAGATGCCGGGGACCACGGCCTTGTTCTGGATCCGCTCGTACTCGAAGGGCATTCGCGTCTCCACGCGCGGGCTCTTGCGCACCTCCTGCCTGGGCACGGGCTTGTCCAGCGACGGGATGCCCAGCACCTCGTGCAGGTGCACCTGCTCCCGCTTGCCCTTCACGTAGACCGGCATGGGTTCGCCCAGGTCCACCCGTCCCTCCACCAGCCGACGCGTGGCGTCGCTGATGAGCACCTGTCCCCGCAGGCTGTAGGCCTCGATGCGGGAGGCCAGGTTCACTTCGTCGCCGATCACCGTGTACTCCGCGTGCAGGTCCGAGCCCAGCAGCCCCGCGATGACCGCGCCGGAGTTGATGCCGATGCCCATGTTCAGTTCCGGCAGCTTCCGGGAGCGATTCTCCTGGTTCATCTCCAGCAGCGCCCGCTGCATGTCCACCGCGCAGTGCACCGCGCGGTAGGCGTCGTCGCCATGCGAGACGGGCGCGCCGAAGAGCACCATGACCGCGTCGCCCATGAACTTGTCGATGGTGCCGCCATGCGAGACCGCGATCTCGGTCATCCGCACCAGGTAGCGGTTCAGCATGTCCAGCAGCGTGGGTCCATCATGCTGCTCCGAGATCGAGGTGAAGCCACGAAGATCCGTCAGCAGCACCGTGACCTCGTGCGGCCGGAACCGCTCCTCGCGACTCACGCCCACGGCACCCGTGATGGCATCGCTGAGCAGGTTCTCGAAGTGGGTGCGGATGGCCGGAGCCATGGGCGCGCCGGTCTGCCCCTCGAAGAGCGTCTCCACCTGCTTCAGGATCAGGGCCACGGTGGGCGTGCGCATGGGTCCATCGTAGGGCAGCGATTCAGGCGCCCCGAGCCGCGCCCCGTCGCAAGTTCACGCCGGCCAGCCGCGACGCCTGCCCCAGCGTGGCTGGGCGGAAGCGGCGGATGACCTCGCGGGCCTCGTTCCGAAGCCCGTGCACCGCCGCGGGATCGAAGTCGGTCGGAATGGTCGCGTGCTCGCTCTCCCGCTGACGACGGATCTCGGCCCGCTGCCGAACCAGGTAGCCCTCGTAGCGAAGGTCGGTCATCAGCCGATCCAGCGTGGCCATGTCCACGGCGCCCGTCAGGGCGGCGGCCAGCCGATCCCCCGTGGCGTCTGGCCGGCGCGCCCACGCCGACGCGGGCTGCCCCTCGATGCGCGCCGCGTCCAGCGCTTCCCGCAGCCGGGCCATGGCGTGCCGAGAGGCCTCGAAGGCCGACCACCGACGGTCACACACCAGGCCGTGCTCTCGCCCCAGTGGCGTGAGCCGCTCGTCGGCGTTGTCCGCGCGCAGGCTCAATCGGTGCTCCGCCCGGCTGGTGAACATGCGATAGGGCTCGCGCGGCTGCCGGACCACCAGATCATCCATGAGCACGCCGATGTAACCCTGGTCGCGGCCCACGCGCACCGGTTCATGGCCCAGCGTCCGCTTCGCCGCGTTGAGGCCGGCCACCAGTCCCTGCGCCGCGGCCTCCTCGTAGCCGCTGGTGCCATTGATCTGCCCCGCCAGGAACAGGCCCGGCAGGCTCTTCACCTCGGCGGTCGCGTCGATCTGGTGCGGCCAGACCATGTCGTACTCCACGGCGTAGCCGAAGCGAAGGATCTCGGCGCTGCCGCATCCGGGCATGGCCCGGACCAGCGGCTGCTGGATCTCGGCGGGCAGGCTGGTGCTGATGCCGTTGCAGTAGATCTCGTCGGTGTGCAGGCACTCGGGCTCGAGGAAGACCCCGTGACTGTCGCGATCGGCGAAGCGCACCACCTTGTCCTCCACGCTGGGGCAGTAACGGGGCCCCTGCTGCGTCTCCATGGCGCCCGCGTACATGGGTGCCCGGTGCAGGTTGGCGCGGATCAACGCGTGCATGGCTGAAGTCGTGTGCGTCTGGCGACATTCCACCTGGGGCAGCTTCGGGAAGCGGCCCGACGCCATGGCCTGAGGTGCCATGAAGCTGAACGGCTGCGGCACGGCATCGCCAAGCGCGGGAGGCAGCGCGTTCCAGTCGATCGATCCCCGGCGGAGGCGCGGCGGAGTGCCCGTCTTCAGGCGACCCAGCTCAAGGCCCAGTTCGCGGAGCGCCCCCGAGATGCCCACCGCGGTGCCCTCGCCCACCCGGCCACCGGGCGTGCGCGACTCGCCGGTGTGCATGAGCGCCCGCATGAACGTGCCGGTGGTCAGCACCACGGCGTCAGCGCGGATCAGGGCGCCGCAGCCCGATGCGGGCGCGGGCTGGTAGACCGGGCGGGCCCGCCGATCCCCGCTCCCGTTCCACTCGATCGCCTCCGCCGCCGGCGCCCATTCGGGTGCATGGCCCTGCAACTGGACGCCCACGCAGCGGCCCTCCTGCACCACGATCCGCTCCACCAGACCCTGCAGCACGCGCACGCCGTGCGCCGCCAGCAGTCGCTGCACCTCGGCCAGGTAGGCCTCCTTGTCGCACTGCGCGCGCGGGCCCCGCACCGCCGGGCCCTTGCTGGCATTGAGCACCTTGAACTGGATGCCCGCATGATCCGCCGCCAGGCCCATGATGCCACCGAGCGCATCCACCTCGCGGACGATCTGACCCTTGGCCAACCCGCCGATGGCGGGATTGCAGCTCATGGCTCCGATGCGCGCGGGATCCATGCTGACCAGCCACACGCCCTCGCCACCACCCAGCGCGCGCGCGGCGGCGGCCGCGGCCTCCACGCCGGCGTGACCGCCTCCGACCACCAGCACCCTGCAACGCGCCTGCATCGCGGACAGCCTAGCCCTGCCCGCCACCTTCGCAAAGCCGCAGGTTTACACTTCAGGATCCATGTACCAGAGCATCCAGATCGCCTCCACCGGAAAGCCCGTCACCCTGCACTTCGCCTTCAGCGGCGAGAAGCCGCCCAAGGGGGCCCGTGGGGCCGAGGCGATGGCCGCGGCCCTCTCCACCCCTGGCTTCAGGGCCGAGGTGGGCGAGTGCGTCTCCGCCGGCGCGCGCGACCTGGTGGTGGGCCTGGGCGAACGGAAGGCGTTCAGCCTGGCCACGCTGCGCACGGCGGCGTCGAAGGCGGTGAAGGCCCTGCATCGCCGCGGCGTGACGGCCCTGGCGGTGATGGCGCCCTCCGGCCTCGATCGACGAGCCCTGGACACGCGCGACCTCGGCCAGGCCTTCGCGGAATCGCTGGCCATCGCGGCCTGGCGCGTGGACTTCTTCGACGGCAAGGGAAGCATCCGTCCCGCCGCGCTGGCCAGGCTGGCCCTCTCCAGCCCCGACCGCGCCTTCGCCGAAGGCATGGCCGATGGCCTGGCCATCGCCGAGGGCGTGAACACCGCGCGGCGCCTCGGCGCCACGCCGCCCAACATCTGCAACCCCGCCTGGATGGCGCGCGAGGCCAAGGCGATGGGGCGCCGCGCTGGCCTGCGCGTGCGCACCATCGACTTCGCGCAGGCGAAGCGCCTGGGCATGGGCGGCCTGGTGAACGTGGGCAAGGGCAGCGACGCCAAGCCCTGCCTGATCGTGGTCGAGTACCGCCCGCGGAAGGTGGCCCGCGCCTGCCGCAACGAGCACCTGGTGCTGGTGGGCAAGACCATCACCTACGACACCGGCGGCTACTCGCTGAAGATCAACAACGGCATGGTGGGCATGAAGTACGACAAGAGCGGCGGCACCAACGTGCTGGGCACCATGCAGGCCATCGCGCGGCTGAAGCTGCCCATGCGGGTGACCGCCCTGCTGCCCGCCGCCGAGAACATGGTCAACGGCGAGAGCTACCGGCCGGACGACATCATCACCATGCACAACGGCGTCACGGTGGAGGTGACCAACACCGACGCCGAGGGCCGACTGGTGCTGGCGGACGCCCTCAGCTGGGCCTGCCGCGAACTCAAGCCCACCGCCATCGTGGACATGGCCACCCTCACCGGTGGCGTGGTGGTGGCCCTGGGCCACTTCAGCGCCGGCATGTTCTGCGAGGACGACGGCCTGCGGAACCGCCTGGAGCGGGCCAGCGAGGCCACGGGCGAGCGCGTCTGGCGCCTGCCGCTG
>RFOC01000103.1 GCA_009926815.1 Planctomycetota bacterium | reverse complement strand
TGAAGATGGGCAGCAGCATGGCGCTGGCGATGCCGCCCACGATCACGCCCATGCCCACGATCAGGATCGGCTCCACCATGCTGGTGGCGCTCTTCAGGCTCACCTCCAGATCCTCCTCGGCCACCTTGGCGGTGCTCTCGAGCACCTCGGGCAGGCGACCCGATTTCTCGCCCGCGGCGATGATGGCCGAGACGTTCCGCGGCACGAACGCGAACTCGCGGAAGGTGGGCGAGAGTTCCTGACCATGACTGATGCGCTCCTCCAGGAGCGACCAGAGCCGGGCGTAGTGCACGTTGCCGGTGACGTCGCGGAGGATCTTCACCACGTCCAGCAAGGGCACGCCCGCGGCCAGAAGCGTGGCCATGGTGCCGCTGAAGCGCGAGACGTACAGGTGACGGAACATGGGGCCGACCACGGGCCACGAGAGCTTGCCCTGGTCCAGCACGCGGTGGCCCGAATCGCTGCGCGCCCAGAAGCAGAGGCCCGCGATGATGGCGCCCAGAGCGGGCATCCACCACATCCAGCCGTGACGGATCCCGTCGGAGAGGGCCACCAGGATCTTGGTGGGCAGCGGCAGGCGATCACCCTGCATGGCGAAGAGTGGCGCGAAGCGCGGCAGCACCGTGGTCATGATCACCACCACGGCAAGGACCGCAACCGCCAGCATGATGGCGGGATAGGTCATCGCCCCCTTGACCTGGCGAGCGGTCTTCCGCTGCTTCGCCAGGTCCTTGGCCACGCGACCCATCATCTCGTCGAGCATGCCGCTGGCCTCGGCTGCGCGCATGAGACTGATCATGAGCGCGGGAAAGATGCGCGGCCAGCGCGCCAGAGCCGACGAGAAGTCCTCGCCCTCGCAGACATCGTCCCGGATGAGGCGGACCACCTCCCCCACCGAAGGCCTGGCCTGCTCGGCGAAGGTCTCGAGCGCCTCCTTCAGCGGCACGCCCGTCCTGAGCATGACCGACATCTGCGTGCAGAAGGCCACGGTGTCATCGGCCTTGAAGGACCGGGAGAGCCGCTGACGACGGATGACGCTGTCCACCTCCTCGCCCACCTTCGCGGAGGCATCGCCCAGCTCGACCTCCAGGATGGCCAGCCCCTGACGACGAAGCTCCCGCACGGCATCGGCGTGCGTGACGCACTCCACCACGCCGCGACAGGCTTCGCCTCCCGGCTTGCGGGCGCGGTACTGCCACTTGCGGATGGCGGTGGGAGCGGCTTCAGTGGCGGCAGGCACCATGCACCTCCTCGGGCGTGGTCAGTCCAGCGAGCACCTTGTGCATGCCGTCATCCCACAGGTTCTCGAAACCCTGCTCCCGCAGCAGCGCACGGATGGCCGCGGGGTCGCAGGTGCCGCAAAGCAGGTCGTTCATCCGCTCATCGGGCACCATCAGCTCGTACAGGCCCACGCGGCCGCTGAGGCCGGTATCGCGGCACTTGCGGCAGCCGGTCCCCCTCATCGGGGTGCCTGGCTGATGACCGTAGAGCCCCATGGAGAGTCGCTGCGGCTCCGTGAGTTCGCAGGGCGCGGCGCACTGACGGCACACGCGACGCACCAGCCGCTGCGCGAGCACGCCACGCAGGCTGGCCGCGATCAGGAAGTTCTCCACCCCCAGGTTGCCCAGTCGCGTGATCGCGCTGGGCGCATCGTTGGTGTGCAGCGTGCTCAGCACCACGTGCCCCGTGAGCGCTGCCTGCACGGCGATCTGCGCCGTCTCGGCATCGCGGATCTCGCCCACCATGATCACGTCGGGGTCCTGCCGAAGCAGCGACCGAAGCGCCGAAGCGAACGTGAATCCGGCCTTGGGATTGATCTGGGCCTGGTGCACACCCTCGATGTTCGATTCCACCGGATCCTCGACCGTGCTGACGTTGATGCTGGTCCGATCGAACGTGTTCAGCACGCTGTAGAGCGTGGTGCTCTTGCCGGAGCCCGTGGGGCCGGTCACCAGCACGATGCCATAGGGCTGATCGATGACCTGCTGGAACCGGTCGAGCATGCCGGGGCGGAACCCCAGCTGCTCCAGTCCCAGCCTGCTGCCGGAGCTGTCCACCACGCGCATGACGATCTTCTCGCCGAACTTCCCGGGCAGCGTGCTCACGCGAAGATCGATCGGTCGTCCGTTGACGCGGACGCTGATCTCGCCGTCCTGCGGCATGCGGCGCTCGCTGATGTCCATGTGCGCCATGATCTTGATGCGGCTGGCGATGGCCGCGCTCATGCGCCATGGCGGGCTCATCTTGTGACCCAGCACGCCATCGATTCGGAACCGCACGCGCATGGAGCCCTCGTCGGGCTCGATGTGGATGTCGCTGGCTCCCTCCTGCACCGCCGAGCCGATGATGAAGTTGACCAGCTTCACCACCGGACCCATGTCGTCGGCCTGACCAGTGCCCACCATCTCCTCGACCTGCTTCTCCTGCAGGGTGAACGCGGCCTCGCCCTCGCCCATCTCGGCGACGATCTCCTCGGCCTTCTCCTTGACCGTGTCGGTGGCCGGCGCCTCCGCCAGCATGGCATCCAGGCGATCGGCTGGACTGGCCACGAATCGCACGCGAAGGCCCGTCTCGCGCTGGGCCAGTTCGCGCACGTGGTCGTTCTGCGGATCGGCCGTGGCCAGCACCAGCACGTCTCCCTCGCGGCGCAGCGGCACCACCCGGTGCTCCCTGCGCATCGCGTCGGGCAGCAGCCGCATCATGGCCGCGTCCGCCTCCACCGAGGGCTCCGACAGGAACGGGATGTCCAGGCTGCGGGCCACCGCCCGGAGGAGCGTGTCGCGATCGACCACCTCCATCTGCAGCAGCACCTCACCCAGCAGGAGCCGCTGGCCCCCCGCTGCCTGCCGCTTGAGCGCTTCCCGCAACTGCAGGACGCTGATCACCCCATCCTCGATCAGCATCTGGCCCACGCGCGGAAGCGATCGAAGCTCGCTGGACGTCAGGGCCGCCCGCTCGCCCATTCGGGAATCGCTCATCGGAAGCCTCCCGCCAACTTCTCCGGCTTCTCCGCCGCCGCACCCAGCCAGACCTCCAGCGAACGCCCGGCGAACTCGACGATGACCGAGCGATCGCCGATCTCGATGACCCTGGCGAGTCCCTCCTCGCCCACCATCAGGCTCTGGCCCTTGCGCACGGTCTGCTCCCCGAACACGGCCAACTCACCCTTCACCACCGCCCGGAGCACCAGGCCCGGCAAGGCGCCAGGCTCGGTCGTGCCAGAAGCGACGCGGGTCGCGGCACCTTCGCGCACGACCGCCGTCGCGGGAGCATCCCACGCCCGGAAGGGATCCCGGGCAACCGATCCATGCAGGCTGACCTCGGCAACCGGCCCCACCGGAATCTCAGGCTTCCGCATGGACACCGCCCGGACCTCATGATGCGCTGGAGTGGCCGCCGGGGCCGGCCTTGCCGCCACGGTCTGCGGCTTGGGGGCTCGCCGGGAACCGCCCATCATCCGCACGCCAAGCACCGAGACCGCGACCACCAGCACCGCCAGAAGCGCCGCGAACTGCTTGGGCTTCACGCCCAGCCGCTCGCAGGTCTCGTTCCAGGTGTGCTTGAATCCGTTCATGGCTTCTGGCCTCCCGGCGTGCGGTCCGTGCCGGCGTCCGCGGCGGCCGATTCAGCGAAGTACTCGTCGAACGAGAAGGAGGCATGCACGCCCTCGCCTGCGGTGGCCGTTGGACTGCGCACCATCTCCATGCTGCGAACGGTCACCAGCGTGGGCAGCGATTCCGCCGCCTGCATGCTCTGGAAGAGAGCCTCGAAGGAGCCCCGCATGTCGGCGTCCACGCTGCGCCGGGCAGCCGCGCCTCCCTGCAGGCCGGGCACGGGCACGCGACGAAGCTGACCCGACCTCGCCTCGTGCGAAACCATGCCCTTGAGCTCCGCGGCTCGAGTCAGACCTTCCAGGAGCAGGCCCTGGTCAGGCGTCTCCGGAAGCCGACGGCCGCGGCGCGACATCTCGGCACGGAGCGACTGCATCCTGGACTGCATCTCCACCAGATCATTCTGCTGACCGATGGAGTGATGGGCCACAGCATTCAGTGTGGACGCCTCCCGCTCCCATTGGCGTGCACGCATGTAGTTGGGCACGATGAAGAGGCCAAGCAGGGTCAGGGCGGCCACCAACGGCGCCACCACGGCCAGCAGGTCAACACGAAGGCGCCTGGTCATGTCCTGCCACATGCTCATTGAATTGCCTCCGGCCGACGGATCTCCCGGTCCTCGCGAAGACGGAGCGTCAGTGGCACCTGGAAGCCGATCGAGAATTCCTGCACGCGTCGCTGCTGCACCTCGGCCGCCCTGCTTTCCGAGATGGCCACCCCGTGGAAGGCAGGATGCCCCGCGAGGCTCGTCTGCAGCTGCTGCACCTCGGTGGTCCCCGCCGCGTGCCCCCGGAGCAGCACGGTCAGCTGACGAGGCGAGTCCTCGGCCGCGATCCGGACTCCAGTGAGCACGATGCGCTCGGGCATGAGGTGCGTGATCGTGGCCACAACGGCGGACGGGGTGATCGACGGAACGAAGCCATCGGTGATCCGCAGGGCGCGCTCAAGCTCGTTGCGCTCGGCAGCCATGCGATCAAGCACCTCCTCCACGCCCATCTGGTTCGAGACCAGCCGCAGACCAACGGTCTTGGCGGCTTCCGCCCGGCGAGCACTGTTCAGGCTGTGCACGCTGGCTCCCAGCGTCAGCGCGAGCAGCAGGAGAGCCAGCAACGCCGTGCGTCGGCGCGACCGAGCCAGGCGCACCGTTCCGCGGGTGGCATCCGGCAGGAAGTCGACGAAGGCCGGAAGCGTCATGCGGCCCTCCGCTTGGCCATCTGGCTGTCCAGGACCGCGGAACCGAAGGCGGGAGCCCACAGATCGCCCGCAGGCACGGACGAGCCGACCACCCAGGTGTGGCTCTGGGCGGCAACCACTGGAATTCCGCACACACCTGAAAGCGTCGATCGCAACGATGCATCGTCCGATCCCGAACCGGTCAGCACAAGCCGCTCGGGCCACGCCTGTTCGCTTCCGCTGGCCCGCAACGCCCGCACCATCTCCTCGGCGAGCGAGCTCCACTTCCAACCTTCGTCATCGCCCTCCAGGGACAGTTCCCCTTCCGACGCGGCATGACGAAGCGCGGTGCCGGCCGTGGCCTGGCCCCAGTGACCATGCACGCAACGAAACGAGATGATTGCACCATCCTGCATCAGCGTGACGCACGCCAGTTCCGGCTCGAGCGAGACGAATGCGATGCGTCCCGATTCCCCCAACCCCGTGAATGCCATGGCCCCGCGAAGAGCCGCCCAGGCGGCAGGCTCCACGCTGCAGGGAAGGAGGCCGGCCTCGACCAGGGGAGCGACTGCGGAGGCAAGCGTGCCGCCATCGGCAGCCATGAGCAGCACGTGGCGGGCGTCGGTGCCGATCGGCATGTGACGGATGACCGCGGTCTCCGGATCCACGCCAAATCGATCCATGGCCTCGAATCGGGCGCTGCGGGCACGATCCGGCTCGCTCATGGGCGGCATGCTGGTGATTTCCATCCTGAACAGACGTGAGGGCAGCGTGACGCGGCACTCCCGCCCGCGAAGACCGGCGGATCGCACGGCGGAACGAAGGCCCGCGACCCACCCACCACCATCGCTGCCGAAGGGTGCGGGGATGGCCACCGACGTGCGTACGGCCCCTTCTTCCATGGCCAGAAGCCTGACCGCGTCGGCGGCCAGATCCGTGGCCACGCGACTCGTCGGGCGGAGCAGGATGTTGCGGAGGGGCTGCATGGGGCTGGGCTCCTTGTCCCATTCCTCGGCCATTGCCGAGGTTCACTTCACCGACCGGCCCCGGAAATGGCTGAGGCACCCCGTTGCCGGGGTGCCTCAGCTCTTCGTCAAAGTTGGCCATCAACCGGCGGCGAGCCGGCGGATGGGTTCAAGACTCGGGAGTGAACTTCTTGGTCGCGTCATTCCACACCCAACCACCGCGGCGAGCCGGCGGATGGGTTCAAGACTCGGGAGTGAACTTCTTGGTCGCGTCATTCCACACCCAACCACCGTCCTCCTTGGCCTGGTTCGTCAGGTCATCGGCAGTGCAGTAGTTGGCCGTCACGAGAGCGCCAAGGTCACTGGCCGAGTAGACCGTGCCATCCGAGAGCGTGATGGACGCGCCACCAGGCTTGAAACTGTTCAACCGAGTCACCATGGTGGTGATCTGGGAAGCCCTGGCCGCAGCCGCGTTGCTGTTGGCATCGCTCAGTGCGCCGGTGACACCCGGAATGACCAGGGCCGCCAGGACGCCGAGGATGACGACGACGATCAGGATCTCGATCCCACGGCGCTTGCCGCGCTTGCCGTTGTACGAGTTGCCGTTCTTCGAGGTGTTGTTCGAGTTGCTCATGGGGTTCCTTTCGTTGTGCGTGATGACGCAATGCTTCCGTCGCATCTCTGAACTGCTCGTGCAGGGACGGTCCTATCCACGGCAGCTCCTTCCAAATGATCAGGGGAAAATTTCATGGATTTCCCTGACCTTCCCAAAGGGCTGAATTGCCCTCCAGCAGCCGTATCGGATGGTCGAGACAGGTCCTTGAGATGGTCTTCACGATTTCCAACCCCCACGCCCGACGAACCGGCTTCACGCTGCTGGAAGCCCTGGTGGCCATGGTCATCCTGGCTCTTGTGGCGTCCTCGGCGGCCGTGGGCCTGGGCCTCTCGTCGGCCGCCCAGCATCAGGCCCGCCTGACGCAGCTGGCCATGCAGGCTGCCCAGCAACAGGTGCAGTTCCTGATGGAGAAACCCTACGACAGCATGTCCGACCATGCGGTGGTGGAACCCGTCGGCACCATGCTGGCGCCACCCGCCGCCGGGGGCGTGGAGCGGACCTCCACGCTGGGCGGGGCATGGTCAGGCCTGGGTCGACGCACCACGCTGACCGATGAGCCCTTGACCTTCAGTCAGTTCAACGCCGTTCGCATCGAGGGGACCCGAATCGAGATCGAGGTCTTCGGCCCGGACGGCACGATCTACGCATCGATCCGGCGACATCGCACGCGGGAGACGGAGTCATGAGACGCCGGGCCTTCACCCTGATCGAGCTGACCATCGCATCCGCCATCACCTCGCTGGTCGCGCTGACTGTCGCGAGCACGCTCTCGACCACCGCCAGCCTGATGGAGCGGGAGGACCGGGCCGGTGCGGCCGCTGCCGTGCTGGCGCGGGCCGAGGCTCGCATGGCCGATCACGCCGAGCGCGCGCGGCTGATCCTGCACCAGGACGCCGACGAGGTGCTGCTGTGGCTGCCCTCGGAGCCCTTCACCTCCAGTGCCACGAACACCGCCGAGTAC
>RFOC01000102.1 GCA_009926815.1 Planctomycetota bacterium | reverse complement strand
CGAGGCGGTTCCATCCAGTCCGCGCAACCCCATGCCCCACAAGCCATTTTCAAGGATTTCCGATCGTCTGGAGCGGTGGTTCGGATCCCACGCAATGGACCTGCCGTGGCGCCGTCGGCGGACGCCCTGGTCGGCGCTCCTGAGCGAGGCCCTGCTGCAGCAGACGCAGGTGGTCCGCGTGGCCGAGCGGTACCCGGAATTCCTTCGCCGCTTCCCGAGCCCCCGGGCCATGGTCCGGGCGGGCGAGGCTGCGGTGCTCGAGGCGTGGCGAGGACTGGGCTACTACCGGCGGGCCCGATCGCTGCATGCCGCGGCGGTTCGCATCGTGGAGGCGCATGGTGGCCGGGTGCCTTCGGATCCCGAGGCGCTGCGATCGCTCCCTGGGGTGGGTCGCTACACGGCGGGCGCCGTGGCCAGCATCGCCTTCGGGCAGCGCGAGCCGATCGTCGATGGCAACGTGATGCGCGTGCTTGCGCGACTGGCGGATCGCCGCGCACCGGTGGCGGATCCCGCCGGACAGTCGTGGTGCTGGGCGCAAGCCACCGAGCTGGTTCAGGCGGCTCGTCGGCCGGGCATCACCAACGAGGCGCTCATGGAACTGGGAGCCACCGTCTGCACGCCTCGGGCACCCGCGTGCGATCGCTGTCCGCTGCAGGATCATTGCGCCTCCAGAAGGGCAGGCTCGCAGGCCCGGGTGCCTGTGCCGCGGACGCCGCCGCGGCGCAGTGAGATGGTCCTTCATGCACTGGTGGAGATTCGCCGGGGCCGCGTGGCCCTGCAGCGACGCCAGGACGGCCTGTGGCAGGGGCTGCTCATGCCGCCGTGTCGGGAAGCGTCCCCCGCGGCCACCGCCACGCAGGCCGCTCGCGGGCTTGCGGGCATCCGGGCGGGGCGCAGGCTGGCGGAAGTGACCTTCGACACCACGCATCGTCGGATCCGGTTCATCGTCCGGTCGGCCCGGATGTCCGCGGGCAGTCAGGTGGAGTGGATCTCGATGGGTCGCCTGCGCCGGAAGGCCGTGCCTGCGGCCGCGCTTCGCGTGATCGAGGCGGCACGGCAGGCCATGCCCGGCTCGTGCTAGGTTGCCCGGGTGCTGAGACTCCTCCTTCGAACCGGCTGCCTGGCGATCGCGGCGTGCGCCTCGCCGTACGCCATGGAGAGCAACGTGCGGGAGCCTGGGGAACCGCCCTCCGTCAATCGACGGTTGAGTGATGAGCAGCAGCAGGGGATCGTGGAGATCCTGGGCGAGACCCGGACTCCGGCAGAGCGGTCGGCGGCGCGTCCCCTGGAGGCCGCGGGCGATGCCGGTCGATGGGTGGATGTGCCGGTGGTCGCCCGCAAGGCCGCCAGCGACCGCGAATTCGGCGTGCTTCGCGAGGAGCGCATCCCTGGTGGCCTTCGCTACCAGTTGCGATGCATCGATGACCAGCCGGGCACGCTGACCATCATGGGTGACCCTGAGCATGGCGTGGTGTCCGTGCAGGCCTCGATCGGCGAATTCGGTCAGGACCAGTCGCAGGCGGAGGCGCTCAGGCGAGCGTTCCAGAGCCGGCTGCGGGAATGGGCGCGAGTGCCGCGATCGCCCGAGGATCTGCCGACCGCGGATCAGCCCGAGGGTCGCTGAGCGGCCTCGGGGTGCAGCCGCTCCACCATGGCGGCGGCGCGAAGCAGCAGGGCATCGGCCATGGCGGGGGCCTGCAGGTGCAGTCCCACGGGCAGCGGCTTGCCATCGCGTGGCACGAAGCCCACCGGCACGCTGATGCCGGGGATGCCGGCGATGTTCGTGTTCACCGTGTAGACGTCGCAGAGATACATCTGCAGCGGATCGGCGAGACCGCCCATGCGGAAGGCGGGGGTGGGGCTGGCGGGGCCGGCGATCACGTGGCACGTCTCGAAGGCCCTGTCGAACTCCGCCTTGATGAGACGTCGCACCTTGAGCGAGCGACCGTAGTAGGCGTCGTAGTAGCCGGCGCTGAGCACGTAGGTGCCCAGCATGATGCGCCGCTGCACCTCGGGACCGAAGCCCTGGCCGCGGCTTTCCGCGTACAGGTCATCCAGGGACTGGCCGGGGCGGGCCTTCGCGCGGAATCCGTAGCGAATGCCGTCGAAGCGGGCGAGATTGGCGCTGGCCTCGGCTGGGGCGATCACGTAGTAGGTGCTGATGCCCACGTCCGTCAGCGGCAGTTCCACCGGCACCAGCGTGGCGCCGGCCTTGACCATCCGGTCAAGCGAGGCCTGCACGCACGCGTTCACGTCGGGGTCGTTGGCCTGGCTGAGGTACTGCGAGGGCACGCCGATGCGCAGGCCCTCGATGGGGCGATCGAGTGCGCTCAGGGGGTCCTCCACGGGCGCCGGGGCGCTGGTGCTGTCGCGAGGATCCACGCCAGCCATCACCGAATAGGCCAGGGCCGCATCCCGCACCGAGGCCGTGAGTGGCCCGATCTGGTCCAGGCTGCTGCCGAAGGCCACCAGGCCGTAGCGACTGATCCGCCCATAGGTGGGCTTGAAGCCCACGCAGCCGCACAGCGAGGCCGGTTGTCGGATGCTTCCACCCGTGTCGCTTCCCAGCGCCACGCCGCACAGGCCGGCCGCCGCCGCCGCCGCACTGCCACCGCTGCTGCCGCCGGGCACGCGCTCGTCGTCCCACGGGTTCCGCACCGGGCCCCAGGCGCAATGCTCGCTGCTGCTGCCCATGGCGAACTCGTCCAGGTTGGTCTTGCCCATCACGATCGCGCCCGCGCCGCGCAGCCGCTCCACGCAGGTGGCATCGAAGGGCGAGCGGTAGTTCTCCAGCATGCGGCTCGAGCAGGTGGTCCGGCCCAGGCGCGTGGCGATGTTGTCCTTCACGGCCACCGGCACGCCGGCCAGCGGACCCGGGTCCTGGCCCGCGGCGATGCGACGATCGACCGCCTCCGCCTGCTCCAGGGCCTCGGCCTCCAGGATCTCGTGGAAGGCGTTCAGTCGCGGGTTGGCGCGGCGGGCCCGCTCGATCGCCCAGGCCGTCACCTCCAGCGCCTTCGCCTTCCGTGAGCGGACGGCGTCGCGCGTGGCGGTGGCGTCGGTGAAGGCGGCGCTCACGACTCCTCCGCCAGCACCTTGGGCACCGCCAGGCAGCGTCCCTCGACGGCCGGCGCGTTGCGCAGCAGGTCCTCGATCGCCAGACACGGACCAGGCTCGTCGGCATCGAGCCGGTTCACGTGGTCGAAGGGCGTGGTCATGGGCTCCACGCCCTCGACGTCGATGGCCTTGAGCCTGGCCACGTGCCCCAGCACGCCAGCCATCTGCGAGCGCAGGGCCTCGAGCCGGTCTGCGGCGATGTCCAGGCGGGCCAGCCGGGCCACGTGCGCCGTCTCCTTCGTGGTCAGCGGATGGACCTCGCTCATGCGGGCGGCGAGTGTATCGGTGCGTCAAGGTGACCCGCTACGCTGTCCCGCATGGGCAAGTTTCGCAGCGATGGCCCCGTGGTGGGCGTGGACCTTGGCGGCACCAACATGGCCATTGGCGTGGTGGACGACAAGGGCCGCATCCTGGGTCGATGCAAGCGCAAGACCAAGGCCACCGAGGGCCGTGACCGGGTGCTGGCCCGCCTTGTGGAGGGCATCGAGCGCGCCTGCGAGGAGGCGAAGGTGCCCGTGAAGTCGATCGCGGGCGTGGGGGTGGGCGCTCCGAGCGCCGTCGACTGGGACAAGGGCGTGGTGATCCATGCCGGCAACCTGGGCTGGAAGCGGCTTCCGCTGCGGGAGATCCTGGAGAAGAGGCTGGACCTGCCGGTGGTGGTCGACAACGACGTGAACGTGGCCGCCTTCGGCGAGAGCCGCGTGGGTGCGGGCAAGGGCAGGGGTGACCTGATGGCCGTGTGGGTGGGCACCGGCATCGGTGGCGGATTCATCCTCGATGGGCGGCTGTACCGTGGCCAGCTGCACACCGCGGGCGAGATCGGTCACGTGGTCATGTTCCCGGGCGCGGGTCCAGGTCATCGCAAGCTGGAGGAGCATTGCAGCCGCACCGCCATGGTGCGCAGCATGCTCATGCTGCTGGGTCACTACCCGGACTCCATGCTTCGGGAATTCCTCAAGGGCCAGGACGAGGGGGAGCCCTCGATCGGCAGTGGCGTGATCGCGGAGTGCCTGCAGAAGGGCGATCCACTGGTCACTTCGGTGGTCAATTCGGCGGCGGACCTGCTGGGGCTGGCCATCGCGAACTTCCTGACGGTGCTCAGTCTGCCCACGGTCATCCTGGGCGGCGGGGTCACCGAGGCGCTGGGCAAGCCGTGGCTTCATCGGGTGCGCGAGAGCGTCTCGCAGCATGTCTTCCCATCCAGCCTTCAGAAGTGCGAGATCCGGTCCAGTGAACTGGGTGACGATGCGGGGCTGCTCGGCGCCGCCATGCTGGCGCGGGAAACCCTCTCCGCCTCCTGAACAGGGACGGGCCTACTTCTCAGACTCACCTCACGCCCGCCGCTACGCCAGCCGGGCAGGCGGTGCATCCGCCTTGCTGACCAGCAGCTTCACGCCCGGCACATGCGGCTCGAGCATCCGTGCCAGCATGGGCAGGAATCCCCGCTCCGTCTGCGTGTGCCCGGCCAGAAGCAGGTCGCAGCCGCGAGCCCGCGCCGCCAGCTGGTCATGGTGGCGGGCCTCGCCCGTCACGAAGAGCGTGCAGCCCTGATCGGCGGCCTTCGCCAGCATCGAGAACCCCGCGCCCGGCACCACGCCCACGCGCCGGTGCTTCCGTCCGCGGCGGCCCTCGACCATGTGGATGGATCCCGCAGGCAGACGAAGCCCCGTCCGCAACCTTCGCAGGGCATCCGCGCTCGTCAATGGCCGCTCCAGTTCCACGATCCGCCCGTGCCCCTGGGCCGCGTCCATCCCGGGGTCCAGGCCGTGCACCTCGATCGCCGGCTCCTCGTAGGGATGTGCCGAGCGGATCGCTCGCACCGCGGCGATGCGCTCGCGCCTTCCGCAGACCATCTCCAGGCGGATCTCCTCCACGCGCTCCAGCCGCCCGCGCCGGCCCACGGCCGGATTCGTGCCCGCGCCTCCGTGGAAGGTGCCATGACCCGGGGATTCGAAGCTGCAGTGCGTGTAGGCGCCGATGCGACCCGCTCCGGCGGCCGCCATGGCCTCGCGCACCACCTGCACGGCGTATGCCGGCACGAAGGTGACCAGCTTCAGTCGTTCCGTGGGACGGCCAGCCTCGGCCGGCTCGATCGGTCGTCTCTCGCCGCGGCCCAGCAGGCCCGCCAGCCAGTCCGTCACTCCGCCCTGCACGGCATCCAGCGCGGTGTGCGGACTGAGCAGGGCCACGCCGCGCTCCGCGGCCTTCAGCAGCAGGGCCCCGCGCGGGTCCCACGCGGTCAGCCGCGTCAGCGGCTCGAAGATCGGCGGGTGGTACGCCACCACCGCCTGGCACTTCAGCCGCAGGGCCTCGGCCAGCGTCTCCTCGGTCAGGTCGATGCACAGCAGGGCCTTGCGAAGCGGCCGCGCAGGGTCGCCCAGCAGCAGTCCCACCTTGTCCCACTCCGCGGCCAGGCGCGAGGGTGCGACCGCTTCCATCGCCAGGGCAAGTTCTCCGATCATGCGGGCAGGCTATCGCCGCCCATCGCGGAAAGCGGCTCGCCGCACTCGGTGCACACGGGGGAACCGCTGCGGCAGGGATAGCCGCAACTGGGGCATGCACGGCGAAGCCACTGCAGCCGCGCCTCGCGCGTCCACAGCAGCACCAGCATGGGGCCGCAGAGCACCGTCAGGATGATCGTGCCTCCCACGATCGACCACCAGCTGAACCAGGAGCACCAGCAGGAATCACGCCGCATGCACAGCGCGTAGGTGGGCGCAGCCAGCGCCAGTTCCACGCAGGTCCCCGCGAACAGCCTTCGCACGAGCCGGGTGATCCGGCTCGGATCCTCGGACCGGCCGGCCCGCGAGAGCAGGTGGGCCCAGATGGCGCCGGCCACCGCCCAGACCACGAGCAGCATCGCCGTCACGCCGTACCCATCCATGCGTGCAAGGGGGTCGGAAGCGTCATTCCATCGAGCGATCAGGCGTGGGATGTCCAGCAGCGTGATCACCAGTCCGACCGCGATCAGGCCACCGAGCGATCCGGCCCCGATGATCGACCATCGCAGCGGCACGCCCCGGCCCTGTCGCGATTGCAGCCCCACCAGCGGCACGCACATGAGCATGGGCGAGACGATCAGGCCCAGGACGAAGATCCACGACACGGCGATCAGTGGCCGCGGATCGTCGTTCAGGAAGAACAGGCTGCGAACCGTGGAAGCGATGGCCTGCCACCAGGCCCTGGGAAACTCCTCCAGTGCAGTGCCCAGGGAGGGCAGTGGGGAGCCCCGGCCCTGCAGGTGGATCAGTTCACCGCCGCCTCGGGCCAGCGTGCCCACGAGGGTGCTCACCAGCAGGGCAGCCACCCAGGAGGCCACGAGCAGCGCCGCAAGCCAGGCCGCTCGCCGCCAGCCGGCAGCCTTCACGATCCGCCAGGCGATGGCCCCAGCCTCGGAACTCAATCCCGCTTCCCGCCGCCGAAGATCATGGCCAGCCGGAACACCAGCTTCAGGCTCTCCAGGTAGATCCAGACCAGGCTCACCAGCAGTCCGTAGGCCAGGTACCACTCGGTGCTGGAGGGGGCGCCCGCCGCCACCGCCTCATCCACCTGCTGGATGTCCGCCACCAGGGTGAGGGCCGCCACCACCAGGATGACGCCATTGATGGCCAGGCCGATCATGGCGCCGTTGCCGGAGCCCGTCTGCGTGGGCAGGCTGATGAAGGCGGTGTTGATCCCGAAGAGGCTGAGCACGAACGAGACCAGGTAGGTGATGGCGATCCCCAGCACCGCGCACCACAGCACGAAGGCGCCCCGCTGGCTGATGCGCACGGCCCCGCTGCGGTACAGGATCAGGCACGCGGCGGTCACGCCCGCGGTCACCAGGAAGGCCTGCAGGGCGATGCCGCCAGCCAGCTGGATGCCCTTCGCCTTGAGCAGGCTGTCCAGCACCAGCGCCACCGCACCCAGGAAGAAGCCCTGCACGGCGGCATAGATCGGCGCCAGCGCGGCGGCCCATGCAGGCCGGCCCCAGATCGCGAAGCCCACGGCCAGCGAAGCGACGAAGGCGACCATGTTCACCACCCCCAGCAGGCCCGGGTTGGCCTTCACCACCGAGTGGCCGATGGCCCCGAAGGCCACCGCCACCATCAGGCAGAAGCTGGTCTTGTTGATCACGCCGGACACCGAGGCGGCGTCACGGCTCTGGGAGGCGTTGCGAAGGGCGGGGCCGAGTCGGCCTTCCGCCAGGACCGGATTGGAGGATTCAAGCAGGCTCATGGAGGGGGATTCTAGCCCCCGCTGAAATCGGCCTTCCATTCAG
>RFOC01000101.1 GCA_009926815.1 Planctomycetota bacterium | reverse complement strand
CATCGACGCAGCCATTGATTCAGGGGATCCCTGGGAGTTCGCATCGGTTCGAGTGCATGGCCGTCCCGCCGCCCGACGGGGCAGGGGGTCGCGGACCGCAGTCTAGCCGTGGCCCGTTGCCGGGGCGATCTCGGCGAGCACCCCGGGCAGCGCCGCGCGGTACGCGGTGGCGACCGATTCGAGCGCCTCCGGAATCACCCGGGCGCCCGCCACCGTGGCCATGAAGTTGGTGTCGCCGTTCCAGCGGGGCAGCACATGGGCGTGGACATGTTCGGGCAGTCCCGCGCCGCCCGCGCGGCCCTGGTTCAGGCCGATGTTCACCCCCTGCGGGTGCATGCACCGCTCCACGAGCAGCGTCGCGGTGTCCACCAGCCGCCAGAACGCCGCGCGCGCCGCGGGGGCGTAGTCCAGCAGCCGCGGGCGGGCATCGCCCAGCGCCACCAGCAGGTGTCCGTTGGCGTACGGGTAGCGATTGAGCATGAGCAACCCATCCGCATTCCGGTGCACGACCAGGTTCGCGGGGTCCAGCTCGGGGTGTCGCCACGCCGACAGCAGGAAGTTGCCACCCTCCACGGCGGCCGTTCGCGCCTCCGCGGCCTCGGCCTCGAGGCCGCGGATGTAGGCCATGCGCCAAGGGGCCCAGAGGTTCCGTTCCATGGGCTCGATGCTATCGGGATGCGGCAGGCGACACGCCCGGTGGTTCGACGGTGGCTCGCCACGAGGCCCCGAATCCGTCCGGCGCGACGTCGCTCACCTTCAGCGGTCCCTCCACCGAGCCGCCCCACCAGCGGCTGGCCTCGTCGCCGGTGCCGCCGCCCGCGGCGCGGCGCGCGAGTTCCTGATCACCTCGGATGCGCAGCGTCCACCCCTCGCCCGATCCCAGCCGCGCCAGGGCCTCGACATCCTCCACGGGCGATTCCCAACCCATCTGGGCGCGATTGATGCCGCCGCGCCACCACACGCGAAGCGTCCGGCGCGGCGTGCCGGCCTCGCATGCCTCCACGATCAGGCCGAAGGCCACCGCTTCATGAGCCTCGCCGCTGGTGAAGAAAGGCGCGTAGGAGAAGATGTGCCGGGTCGGCAGCGTGGTGGAGCGGAGGATGCCGTCGGCGAAGGTCTGCGCGATGAGCGCGTCGAGGGCTGGATTCTCGATCCGGTCCAGGGCCGGCGCGTCGCCGCGCACCACGGCGCGCACGGGCATCCGCACCACGCCCTGGCCGGTGAGGCCGGCGGAGCCCAGCCGATCGTGCGTCCGCCAGGACAGCGTGACGTGGCCGCGATAGGTGCCCTCGGGCAACGGGCCGAGGTCGATGGCGAACACCTGCCGCGAACCGTCCCGGGGTTCCCGATCCGGTCTCCGCCATCGCGTGCGATGCAGGCGGTCCTGCGCAGCGGCATCCACGGGAAGGCCCTCGATCTCATCGATCCACGCGGTGACCTCCACGCCCGCGGGCCACCAGTCCTCCATCTCGACCATGCCCACGAGCGGCTCGCCACGGTGCCATCGCTCGGGGACGTTGACGTGAATCACCGGGGGGAGGTCGATCGCCGCCAGTCGCAGCGGATCGTCGGGTGGAAGCAGGCGTTGGGTGTAGAGATCCTCCAGGGTCGCCAGCCACCGCAGATGGGTCGACCGCCAGGCATCCGTGCCCGGGGTCGTCAGGAGATCGCCCCCCTTCACCAGTTCCAGCATGCGCACGGTGTCATCGGGCGAGACGTGCTGCTGGCCCAGTTCCTCGAGCATGTGCTGGCGCACGGCGATCAAGTGTCCCGAGGGCGGGAGCCACGGCATGACGGCCAGCACCGCACGGTGGGGAAGCATGGTCCACCACCCCCGGCTGGCGATGGTCGTCCGCAGGCCGAAGGTTCCGAGGACGAGCAGCAGCAGGCAGAGAATGGCCAGCAGCCAGCGCCGGCGGGTCTGCAGCAGCGCCTGCTCGTGGAACACCAGGTGTCCGCACTCGGAGCATCGAAGTCCCACGGCGGGATTCATGCGGTGCCAGCACCGCGGGCAGCGATGCACGCCTCGCGAGCGGTCGGCGAAGAGTGCCCACCACACGCCCACCAGCAGCGTCCCGGCCAGGGCGAGCCCTCCGAGCCAGGCGATCAGGATGAGGCTGTTCGAGGCCACCGGCGAAAGCGTAGGGGTTCCCGCGGCGGTCACCAGCCCGGCGGGGTCTGGGCAGGAGCGTTCCCTAGCGGGACCGCAGCCATCGGAGCAGTTCCCGCGGCGTGGGGGTCTTGCCCTGCATGAGCACGCCCACGCGGAAGACTCGAGCGCCGGCCCAGATCATGGCCACCACCGAGGCCATGGAAACCCCCAGAGCCAGCAGCACCTGCCAGAGCGGCACGGGGTCGCTGGCGGTGGTGATGCGCAGCACGTTCACGAACGGGGATGCCGGCGGGATGAAGCTGAAGGCCACCGCCACGGCACCGTTGGGATTCTCGCTGATCGGCAGCCACAGCGCGAGCGGCAGCACCAGGGCGATCATGGCCGGGGCCACCAGGGACTGGGCCTCGTGCAGGTCGTTGACGGCGCTGCCGATGCCGGCCATCACGGCCGCCACCATGAGATAGGCGATGGGGAACCAGGCCACCACCCAGAGCAGGTGCGCCAGCGGAACCACGTCCATCATGGCCATGGCGCCCAGGCCCGCCAGCGCCACGGATCCGTACATCACCAGCACCACGGCGCTCACCGCCGCCTGTCCAAGCATCTTGCCGGCCAGCAGCTCCATGGGGCTCACTGCGCTCAGCAGCACCTCCATGACCCGCGAGGACTTCTCCTCGATGGTGCTGGTGAGCAGGTAGTTGGCGCTGGAGAACACGGCGATCCACAGCAGCGCCATGAAGCCGACGGGCACCAGCATGCGGAGGGCGATCGACTCGCGGGCCTCGGCGCCGTCGCGGCTGACGCGGGAGGCGCGGATGCGGGGGGCATCCATCAGCGTGAGGAGGTGGTCGTAGTCCTGCTTCGCGTCCTGCGCGCGGAGGCGGACGACGGCGTCGCGAAGGGCCCGTTCCAGCCGCTGCGTGTGACGGGGCCGGCTCGAGGAGGGCACCAGAAGCTCGGCGGGACTTTCGGGATCGGCGTGCACCAGCACCAGTGCCGTCAGCCCCTCGGCTGCCAGCTCCGACCGAAGCGCATCCGTCCGCGACGCGTCGGCGATCGCCTCCACCTTCGCCTGCACGGCGACGGGCTCGCTGAAGGGATCCTTCGCGTCGGGTCCCTCGTCCTTGACCTCGGCCTGCAGTGACTGCTCCAGGGCCGAGGCGAACCGTCCCGAGGCATCCACCACGGCGATCGTGCCCGTGAGGGGCGTGGGGGTGGACTTCAGCAGGCCACCGAGCAGCGGGAAGAGCGCCGCGAGCACCACGGGCAGCACGATGGTGCCCAGGATGAAGCCCTTGGTGAAGGCGGTGTGGCGGAATTCTCGCCAGGCCACCAGCATGATGCGACGGGGCGAGAGGGAATCAGTCACCGGCCACCTCCTGGGCGGCCAGCACCTGCTGGTCGCCGCCCACCAGGCGCACGAACACCTCGTCCAGCGTGGTGCGTCGCAGTTCCACTCGGCGCATCGGAACCGCCTGCAGCACCTGCTGCATCGCCCCATGCGGATCCGCGGCCTCGTCCAGGCGGAGTTGCAGCGCCCGGTCGGCATCGCTCCAGGCGCAGTCGGTCACGTCCGGAAGGTGCCGCAGCGCCGCCCTCGCCGCGGAGGCGTCCTCCATGGGCTCGGCCAGCAGGGTCCGCGGGTCGAAGCGGCGGCGGATGCCCTCGAGCGTCTCGTCCAGCAGCTTCTCGCCGCGGTGGATGAGCACCACCCGGTCGCAGAGGTCCTCCGCGGTCCGCATCTGGTGCGTGCTGAAGAGGATGGTGGTTCCCGCGGCCCGAAGCCCATCGATGGCCCGCGTGAGCACGCGCGCGTTCACGGGATCGAGCCCGCTGAAGGGCTCGTCCAGGATGAGCAGCTCGGGTTCGTGCACCACGCTGGCGATCAGCTGCACCTTCTGCTGCATGCCCTTGCTGAGTTCCATGCAGCGCTTGCGACTGACGCCCGGAAGCTCCAGCCGCTCCAGCCAGGTCGCGATGCGGTGGTCGATGTCGCGCGAGGGGACGCCCTTGAGGCGAGCCATGTAGCGCAGGAACTCGGCCACGCGCATCTTGCGGTAGAGACCGCGCTCCTCGGGCAGGTAACCGATGCGGTCCTTGGCGTCGAGCGCGGTGGCCCCGAGCACCTCGATGTGTCCGGCGTCCGGCAGGATGATGCTCATGATCATCCGGATGGTGGTGCTCTTGCCCGCGCCATTGGGGCCCAGGAAGCCGCACACGGATCCGCGGGCGACCTCCATGGAGATCCCGCGGACCGCCTCGGTCGCGCCGAACCGCTTCCGCACCTCGTGCAGTCGGATGGCGATGGCGGAACTCATGGGACGGGCATCATACGGATGGGCGCGCGGACCGGAAGGTTTCACGAACAGATCGAAGAGTGAAATTCACGCCTGGTCCATTCAGGGGCCGTCGGCATCCTCGCGCACCTCGGCCGGCGGAGCGAACGCGGCCTCGGGGATCGGTTCCACCGAGATCGCGCGGAACTCCGTGATCAGCGTCTCGTCACCTCGCTGCATGCGCAGCCGCGTGGGCACGGTGAGCGGGCCCGCGGCGCCCCATGCCTCGAACACCAGGCGACTGGCCGGCCGTGCGGCATCCTTGGCCTCGGTCTCGATGCCCGCCAGCCGGCCGCTGTCGGCGTCGAACCAGAGGCGGCCCTTCACGCCGTCGCGGTCCTCCGCGTCCAGCCGCAGGCAGGTGCGGCCCTCGAAGGCGCCGGCGGGCGCGGACTGCCGGTGCGGGAAGCGATCGGCCACCGAAAGCACCATGCGCGAGGGCAGGAGTCCCGCCACGGTGGCGCTCACGGCCACGGGCTCGATGGGCATCGCCCTGTCGTCGCCCGGTCGCCGCATCCATCCCACCTCGCCCTGGCAGCCCATCTCCATCTGGCGGCCATCGGGCAATCGCTGCCGGAGGAGCAGTCGCCGCGGCGAGCCCGCGATGCTGAGCAGCTCGAACCGCACGGTGCGTTCCGGGTGATCCGGCACGCGGACCTCGCCCTCGGCACGAAGGCTCGACACGTCCGCGACCGGGCCGACCGCGGCCAGGGCTCGCTGCATGATGGCGCCTGGTTCGGGGGAGACGGGCTCGGTCGGCGGGCCCGCCAGAAGGAGCGAGGCGACCAGCGCAACCGGGTTCACGGCTGCCCGCCGCCGCCCGCGCCCCGGGGTGGCGCTCCAGGCTTGCCCTGTCCCGGGACGGGCTTGCCGCCGTTGGCGACCAGCGCCTTCACGTCGGCCGGCAGATCGAAGACCGAGGGCTCGATCGGCTCGAAGGTCACCGTGTCGACCGTCATGGTCTGCGTGGCCGTCATGGCCGAGATCTCGGTCCTGCTGGCGATCTTCAACCCGTCGAATGCCTTGTACTCGAGCATGCGGGTCTCGGTGGGCACCTTGCCCAGGGGCGTGTCCACCGTGAGTCGCATGCCGCGCGCCAGGCCGTCCGCGCAGTCGTAGAACAGGCTGCCCGTGCCCAGGTCACCCTCGACCTCGACCTCCCAGCAGCGACGGCCGGCGAACTCGACCTGGCTCCTCGTGACCGCCTTGTCCCACAGCTTGCCGGGATCGAGCTCCTTGTAGAAGTCGCTCTGCCTTCGCAGCTCGTCCAGCGTGGCTCCCTTGAGCAGCTGCGCCCCCATCATGGGATTGCGCGACCAGCCCACGGTGCCGTCGAAGCCCTGCTCCATGCGGCCGAGCTGGCCCATGTCGATCACCGTCAGGAATCGGTTGGGCGCAAGCATGAGGATCTCCATGCTTCCGGGCTTGGGCATGCCCGGGGAGGCGATCGAGCCCCGGACACGCATCGACGTGTGGCTCCGGATCGCGGCCTCGCCTCCGATCGCCTCGACGCTCCGACGGAAGATGTCCGCGGCGGGAGGCAGGTCGGCCGGCGCCACGGCAGGTGCCGGTGCAGGTTCGGGACGCGCCGGCTCGTTGCGCGAGGGTGGTGGCGTGGGTTGGGCGGGGGCCTGCGGCGCCGCCGGAGCCGAGCCGAAGGCGCCCTGTCCGAGCGCGGCATGCGGGACGGCCATCAGGGCGGCGGAGAGAACGATCAGGCGCAGGCTCGTGATCATGGTGGCTTTCAGGATAGAGGGCTCACGAGGCGGGCCGGTCCGTTCGGGCCGACGCGAGAATCTGGCGGATGGCCTCGGTGAGGTCGGGATCCCGGCCGCCCTGCCAGTCCGCCAGGCGCAGGCCCGTGGAGGCGTCGGGCACCACGCCCTCGCCCTCGATGCGGCGGCCATCTGGCCGCGTGAAGTCGGCGAAGGCGAACAGCAGTCCATCACCACTGGGCAGTTCGCGCATCTGCGCGGGAAGCGCGGCGCCGGCGCTGGTGCGGCCCACCACGCGAGCTCGCCCCAGACCCTGCAGGCCTGCGGCGAAGATCTCGCTGGTGCTGGCCGTGAGCGGATCCACCAGGATCACCAGCGGACCGGCGTAGGGCTGGACCGACCGCCCATCGGCCGTGCTCAGGCGCGGATTCGCTCGGAACTCCAGGGTCGCGTCCCGCGTGCGCATGGTGCCCAGGCTGTCCTCATGGGAAAGGAAGTGGCCGGCCACGCCCATGGCCATGGCACCGACGCCGCCCGGGTTGCCGCGCAGGTCCAGGATGAGCCCGTCATCGCCGCGATGTCGATCGACCGCGGTGTCGATGTCCATGGCGATGGCGGGCATCCACACGTTGAAGCGGATGAGACCGACGCGACGATCCGTGGACATGCCCGCGGCCTGCAGCTCATCGGGAGCGAGCCATCGATCCTGGCAGCGGGCCTGGAAGGATCGAAGCAATCCGATCTGGGTCGGCGTGCCGGGCCGAGCCACCCGTTGCAGCGTGAAGGGTCGTTCCGCGCCGGTCGCGTCGCGCAGGATCCATCGCTCGGAGCCGCCGGTGGCGCCATCGTCCATGCCCTGGGCCGCCGCATCGCGCGCATACCGCGCCATGGGGCCCAGCGCATCGACCGCAGGCACGTCCGCCATGGCGGCGCGGTCATCGACGCGTTCCACGGTCCAGCCCGGCATCACGCCTGCGGTGGCGGCCGGGCTCTCCGGTTCGACTCGAGTGACCACGATGCTGGACTCGATCACGCGCAGGTCAAGGCCCAGCGTGCCATCGCCGGAGGATCGCTGGGGCGCGCCGCCCTCGGGCAGGATCCCGTAGTGACTTCGGCCCAGTCGACCGAGCATGTCGCCGAGCGTCCTTCGAAGTTCCTCCTGCGTGCGACATCGCTCGGCTCGGGGCTCGAACTCCGCGCGGATCGCCTTCCAGTCCACGCCGTCGTGCGCCGGATCGACATCGGTCTGCTCCACCAGCGTCCACACCTGCTCGAACGAGTCCCTCGCGATCCGGCCG
>RFOC01000011.1 GCA_009926815.1 Planctomycetota bacterium | reverse complement strand
GTGCGAATCGAGACATCGCCCGGCGTGCCGGGACGAAGCAGCCATCGCATCAACCCGCCCACGAAGGGCTGGAAGCCCGACCAGCCCGCCCAGGCCGGCGTCCACCGACCGCCCAGATCGCTGGTGAAGGCGGCGGCCCGCCCCAGACCATGATTCCACCACGCCAGGATGGGGTCGGGCGGATCCGAGGGGCTGAGCAGGCCCGTCTGGGCGGGTTCGCCGCGCAGGCCCGCGACCACGTAACCGCGGATCGGTGGAACACCCTCGCCACCCCGCATCCATTCGGCCGAGGAAGCCCGCGTCGGCGTGAACGGCTCGCCCTCCCAGAGCAGGGAGCGCCGGATGAGCTGCGCCTCCTTGATGAAGATCTGCGGCACCGCGACTCGGCTCTGCTCGTCCTTCACCGAGTAGAAGCGGCCATCGGCCGCGTTGGCCAGACGGGCCAGGAGTCCATCGTTGGATCCGTCGCCGATGGCCACGGTCGAGATGGTGATCCCGTTCCGGCCCATCGCCGCGGCCTTCGCCAGCCCGGTGCCCGGGTCGCCGACGGTCTGTCCATCCGTGAGCACGACGACATGCCGGGTCCTCGACGCGCTGCCGGCGAGCTGCTCCGCCGCCGCGTCAAGCGCGGGGAAGAGATTCGTGCCACCCTCGGGCTCGATGGCGCGGATGCCGGCCTCGATCATCGCCAGGTTGGCACACTCCGTCAGCGGCACCACCACCTTCGATTCCCCGCTGAAGGCGATGACGGTGACCTGGTCGGATGGCGAGAGCGCCCGGACCGCCTTGATGGCCGCCTCGGCCGCCAACTGCTGCTGGCTGGCGGAGGTGCCGCGGACCGGCGCGGCCATGCTTCCGGAACAGTCGATGATGAGGGCCAGCGCGCCGGAGGGCAGCCTCCGCTCCTGCGGCGGATTCATCTCCACCGGGATCGCCTTGGCCGTCTCGCTGTCCTGCCAGCCGCCGGCGCCGAAGCTCCGGTCGCCGCCCAGCATGAGGAGCCCACAGCCCAGGTCGTGGACGCTGGCCCGAAGCGCGCGGTCGGTCTCGGCATCGAGGGACCAGCGAGGCACGTTGGCCAGCACGCAGGCGTCGAAGTCGCCACTGCCCAGCCGCCGGGCCAGCAGGTCCGGCTGGATCAGCTCCACCTCCAGGCTCGAGGCGCGGATCGCCTGCAGCAGCGCATCGACCGACGCCTCCGTCTCGGAGACGACGGCCACGCGTCCCGATCCAGCCACCTGCGTGATGGCGGACGCCACGTTGTTCTCCACCACTCCATCCATGCCGGCCGTGTCCGTCTCGAAGGAGGCCTCCACGCGAACGGCGCCGCCGCGGTCCATGGGCAGGGGCACCGAGAACGCGTTGGGGCCTGGCTCGAGCGAGACAGCCATGGCCTGTCCGGGTCCGCGCGGATCCAGATCCACCGTGCGCTCATCCACCTTCAGCCGCAGAAGCCCGCGGGCGGGTCCATTGGAGCGGATCACCACCCTCGCGTCGACCACCTGCCCTCGCCGCGCCCTTGCGGGCGTGCGGATGGCGTCGATGAGCACCTCGGAGGTTCGCGGCGGCGCCAGGGCCACCACGTCGATGGGCACTCCCGCCGCCGCCGCCTGGTCGGCCGCCACCGCCAGGCTTCCACCGGTCTCGACCCCGTCCGACAGCAGCAGGATGCGGTTGATGGCATCGCCCGGCAGCACGGCGAGGGCCGTGCGCAGACCCGAAGCGAGGTCGCTGGCCGCGCTCTCGCCGGCATGCGAGAGGATGGAGACCCTGGCGGCGGCCGACGGCACCGCCTGGATCTCGGCGCCGCCCGCCACCGTGATCACGCCCACGCGATCCGATGGCCGCTCTCGCGCCTGCAGGCGCTCCTGCAGCCAGGTCTGGGCACGCTCGCGCAGCTCCGCGGGCACGGACCGGCTGGCATCGGCGACCACGACCACGCACGCGGCATCCGCGTCGCGCACCAGCGCGGGCCGCGCCAGGCCGAACGTGAGCAGCAGGATCACCAGCGACCGCACGACCGCCGCGAGCGTGCCTCGCACGCGACCCAGATGCGGCAGGGAGCGCCACGCCAGCAGCGCCACGGGAACCAGGGTCAGCAGGAGCAGCAACCAGCCGGGACGCTCGAAGGTCAGATGCACGCGCGTCTCCCGCCGGAGCGGACCTCAGGGAACGCCCTTGGCCGGCGCCGCCTCGTCCAGGCGCCTCTTCCACTGCTCGAAGTACCGCTTGTGCGCCGCCTTGAGCCGACCGGGCACGGGATCCTCCTCGGTGCCCTCCTCAAGGCCCGCCTCCACCTTGGCGGCGACGGCCTTGAGTTCCGCGGAGGACGCGCCACCGACCACACCATCGCCGCGAACGAACTCGCGAGCGGCGGAGCGATCGAAGGGGTCGCCGTCACCGGCGGACTCCTCCTGGACGGCATAGGCGTCCTCGGGAAGGGCTTCCGTGTGACCATCCGTGCGAGGCGTGCCTCCCGTTCCACCCTCGCTTCCCCCGCGGCCGGGGGTGCCGGATGTTCCGCCGGCGATCGCCCGCTTCTTCTCCCATGGCATGCCCCAGCCCATGGATCCGCCGCTTCGGCACTGACCCATGGCCTTCCTCAGGGCAGCCTGCATGCGCCGCTGGGCCTGGGCGCGGCTCAATTGGCCGGACGCGCCGCTGCAGGAGCCATTGCGGCACGCCTTGGCGTTTCGCGAGAGATTCTGGCACTGCTTCGACGCGTTCTGGCAGCTCTGCAGCTTCTTCTGCAATTGCTGGAGCTGCTGGGGCGTGAGCTTCTGATTCCGCTGCGCAGCCTGCATGGCCTTCTGCAGGTCCTTGGCGAGCGAGGGATCCATGCCCGCCTCTCGCAGCGCCTTCTCCGCCGCCGAGACGTCCTTCGAGGCCTTCTCGAGCGCCTGGGCCAGCTGATCCAGCGCCTGCTGCGCCGACTTGGCCTTGGCGGGATCCTGGCCTGCGGCCTCCTTCGCCAGTCGCTCCAGCTCCGCCTGGGCCCTGGCCAGGTCACCCGACTTGAGGGCCTGCGAGACATCGCGCCCCAGATCCGGCAGCTCGGGAAGCCGGGCGAGCATGTCCGTCAGTTCGCGCATCTCGTGCATGGCATCCGAGTCCAGTTCCTGCTCGATCCGCTGCTGCAGCGCCGCCGCCCTTTCGCTCGCCTCCGCCTCACGCTGGGTGGGATCGGTGGCCCGCGCCTCCGGATCACGATCCGGGTCCATCTGCGCAAGCGCGTCCTTCATCGCCTGCTCCGCCTCGGGGCTCTCCTCGATCAGACGCACCGCCTCGCGGACGGCCTGCTCGACGGCCTCGGCCTGCTGGATGCGCTGCGCGTCATCGATGGCCACCGTGGACGCGTCCGCGACGGCACCGGGCTCGCGCACGGGCCAGAGCCACCAGGCCATGCCCACGACCAGCAGGATCACGGGAAGCCAGGGCGTCAGGACCGGCCATCGAAGCGGGAACGCCGCATGGACGCGTCCGAACTGCCCTGGCGCCATGCGCTCCGCGTCGTGGACCGCCGCCTGGGCGAACGCGTCGCCTCGCCCCTGCAGCGCGATCGCGGTCGCGATGCGGCTCTCCAGACCAAGACGCTCATCCGCCAGGGCCGCCGCGGACAACTCGCCGGAGGCCGGACGCAGCCGAAGGCCCACCAGCGTGCCTGCGATGCATGCGAGGACTCCCGCCACGGCGGCGACCACCTCGCCAGAGAGGCCCGACAGCCGCGCGGCCACCAGACCCACGCACGCCAGGACGAGCCCAGCGCACGCGCCCGGCACCACGGCATCCACCCATCGCTGCAACTGCAGACGACGCTGCACACGCATGGCCAGCTTCCTGGAAGCGAGCATGCCTGCAGCATAGCCGTGGCCCCCCGTTGCTAGGATCCCTTTCATGATGCTTCCGCTGCTGCTGATCGCGGCTTCGCTGAACATGTCCGCGCCCCAGGCCGCCACGGGCGAGGACCCGCAGACCCGGATCCGGGCTCTGGAGGAGGAGAACCGACGGCTTCGCGAGGAGACCGAGGCTCTGCAGCGGAGGCTCCGCCAGCTCGAGGGGTCGAGCGCTCCAGCCACGCCCGCCGCCCGGACCACGGGCTCCCGGGACCCCGGACCTGAACCCTGGGGCAACCCCAACGCGGCCATGCGATCGCTCGCCTCCCGGGTCCGCGAGGACCTGAAGGAGCGAGGCATCGCCATCCCCACCCCCGACGCGGACGCTCGCGCCTGGCACGCCTACCGACAGCGCCTGACGAAGTGGATCGAGAACATGGGCAAGTTCCGCCAGCCCGTCGAGTGGACCATCGCCGTGAGCGAGGCGGTGCAGGTGTCGAGCCAGCCGCGCGAGTTCGAGATCCACGCCCACGTGCTCCGCGCTGATGGCTCGCGGGTGGAGCCCATCTTCACGTTCCGCTGCCCCGCGACGGCCGTGCCCAACCTGGTGCCCGCGAAGGCGCCGGGCGTGTGGCAGCTCAAGGCGGAGCTGGTGCCGCAGCTCCAGTTGCAGCCGGAGACCGCCTCGCGCGAGCGGGCCAATCCATTCGGCGACACGCCCACCATCTCGCCACAGCTGGAGTGCACGCTGCGCTACGTGGTGCAGTCGATGACGCCGGCCCCGCAGCCGCCCGTGACCCCGGCGAAGTGAGCGGCATGATTGATCGACCCACGGCACGGCCGTAGCATTCACGAGATGACCGACGCCTTGCCCGATCGCTCCCGCGTGCCCCTGACCCAGCTGGGTCGGGGTCGTCGCGCGCGCCTGGATCAGGGCTGCATGGCGGGGCTGCCCGAGCATGACCAGTGCCTGCTTCGCGCCATGGGCGTGCACGAGCACTGCGAACTCCGCGTCTGCAAGCCCGGCGAGCCGTGCATCATCGAGGTGGAGCGGACCCGGGTCGGCCTGAGTGGACCGGTCGCCAGCCGACTGCTGGTGACGCCCTGCGACGGCGCCGGAGCGGACTGACGTGTCGTTGGCCCAGGGCGGGACGTGGACGCCGGCGCGCCCCTGGCGGGCGGCCCTGCTCGGCCAACCCAATGCCGGCAAGACCACCCTCTTCAACCGCCTCTGCGGAGCCAGGGCGAGGACCTCGAACCTGCCGGGCACCACGGTCGAGAGCCGGGTCGGCCTGGCCCGGGCACGGGATGGGGAACTGGAGGTCATGGACCTGCCAGGCACCTACGGACTCAACCTGGAGCTGCCGGAAAGCCGGCTCTGTCGGGCCTGCATCGAGGGCCAGCTGGGGGATGCCGCCCCCGATGTGGTGGTGGTGGTCGCCGATGCCACGAACCTGACCAAGTCGCTCCGCTTCGTGGTGCAGGTGCTTCGCCGACGACTGCCCTGCGTGGTCGCGGTGACGCTGGCCGACGAGGCTCGACGCAAGGGTCTCAGCGTGGACGCGGGCCGACTCGCCGAGCGGCTCGGCTGCCCCGTCTGCGTGACCAGCGGCCGGACCGGCGAGGGCGTGGAGGCGCTGGCCGCCGCGGCGCTGACCGTGGCACGCAGCGGATCGCTGGGCCGTGACCACGCCCACCGCCTCACCCTGCTGCCGCCCGAGACGCCTGAATCCACGGTGGGCGCCTGGTGCAGCGAGTGCGTGGCCGCCTGCGTGGGTGGACGCGAGGCGGTGCGAGCCGATCGACTGACCGACCGCGTGGACGCGGCGCTCACCCATCCGGTGTCGGGCGGCGCCGTGTTCCTGCTGGTCATGGGACTGCTCTTCACCTCCATCTTCTGGCTGGCGAAGTTCCCCATGGAGGGCATCGACTGGATCTTCACGAACCTGGGCGGCGTGCTTGGGCAAGCCATGCCCGAGGGCCTGTTGCGCAGCCTGGTGGTGGATGGCGTGGTGGGCGGCGTGGCCGGCACCGTGGTCTTCCTGCCGCAGATCGCGCTCCTGTTCCTGCTGCTGAGCCTGCTCGAGGACAGCGGCTACCTGGCCCGCGCCGCCTTCGCGGCCGACCGATTCATGCGACGCTTCGGCCTTCCCGGCCAGGCCTTCGTGCCGCTCCTCTCCAGCCATGCCTGCGCCCTGCCCGGCATCCTGAGCACGCGCCTCATTCCCGATCCCCGCGACCGGATCGCCACCATCCTGGTCGCGCCGTTCATGAGCTGCACGGCGCGGCTCCCGGTGTACGTGCTGCTGATCTCCGTGCTGTTCACCGATCGGCCGTGGCATGCGGCGATGGCGTTCCTGGGGTGCTACGCCACCGGCGCGGCGGCGGGCCTGCTGACGGCGATGCTGGCCCGACGGACGGTGCTGCGCGGCCCCGCGCGGCCCATGGTGCTGGAGCTTCCGCCCTATCGTCGCCCCAGCCTCCGGACCGCGCTGTGGATGACGGTCGATCGCGCGGGTCTCTTTCTCCGCAACGCGGGCACCATGATCCTGGCCATCTGCGTGGTCATGTGGTGGCTGAGCGCCTTCCCCCGCGTGGCGCCGGATGCCGCCATGCTTGCGGACCGCGCCCGCGCGGCGGCGCTGCGCGAGACCGGCAGCCTGGATGGGATCACGCAGGCCGCCGTCATCGAGGCGCACGCCGACGCGGAACTGGCGAGGCGCCAGCAGCTGGGCAGCTTCGCGGGACGACTGGGCGAGGCGGTGCAGCCGGTGTTCTCGCCGCTGGGCTTCGACCGGCAGCTCACCGTGGCCACCCTGACCAGCTTCCTGGCCCGCGAGGTGTTCGTGAGCACGCTGGCGGTGCTGCAGGGCGCCAACGACGAGCCCGAGTCGCAGGTGGTCGACCGCATCGCGCAGGCGCGCCGATCCGACGGCTCACCGCTGCTGGACACGCCCACGGCGGCGTCGCTGCTGGTCTTCTTCACGCTGGCCATGCAGTGCCTGCCGACGCTGGCACTGGTCCGGCGCGAGACCGGTGGCTGGCGATGGCCGCTGCTGCAGCTGGCCTGGATGAGTGGCCTGGCGTGGACCATGGCCCTGCTGACCCGAACCCTGCTGCTGCAGATGGGAGTCTCCTGATGCCCTGGAACGACTGGCAATTCTGGGTCGTGTGCGCGACCGCCCTGCTGGCCGCCGGCGTGGTGCTTCGGCCGCTCCTGCCCGCGCGACGGGCCCGACCCGCATGCCCGGGCTGCCCGGGCGACCGCGAGCCCGCCGGAAAGAAGACGGTGCTGACCATCGAGGGCGAGCCGGCGCGGCACGGACGCAACCCGGGTGGGTGAGCCCTTCGACACGCCACTGGCGGTCGTCGGCGCCGGCGCGGCCGGACTGATGACCGCCATCCATGCGGGACGCGGAGGGCTTCGCGGCGTGGTGGCGCTGGATGGCGCGCGGACACTGGGCGCGAAGATCCTGGTCGCCGGCGGTGGCCGCTGCAACGTGACCCACCAGGCGGTGGATGAGCGTGACTACGCCGGCAGCACCCCCGCCTCGATCCGACGCGTCCTGGCCCGCTTCAGCGTGGAGGATTGCGTGGCCTTCTTCGAGGCCCTGGGCGTGGCCCTGAAGGTGGAGGACACCGGCAAGCTGTTCCCGGTGTCCGATCGGGCCCGGACGGTGCTGGAGGCGCTGCTCGGGGCCGCCGCATCGGCGGGCGTCTCGATCCGGCACCCCTGCCGGGTGGAGACCATCGAGCCCATGCCACAGGGCGGCTTCATGCTGGGCGGTGCCTGGGGCCGACTGCACGCGGCCAGGCTGGCGCTCTGCACCGGAGGATGCAGTCTGCCTCGAAGCGGCTCGGATGGCGCCGGACTGGCCATGGCGCGGTCGCTGGGGCACACGGTGACCGAGCGCGTGGTGCCCTCGCTGGTGCCGCTGCTGCTGGCCGAGGGCTTCTGGCTGCGGCAACTCTCGGGCGTGGCGGTGCCGGCGGAACTGCGCGTGCTTGGCCCGGGCGGCAAGCGGCTGGTCCGCTTCCGCAACGCCGTGCTCTTCACCCACTTCGGGCTCTCGGGCCCGGCGGCCCTGGACATCTCCCGGCACTGGACGCTGCACCACGCGCTCGATGCGGAGGTCCGCCTGCAGCTGGCCCTGCTTCCGGACATGGACGAGGCGGCCTGCAGCCGGTGGCTGCTCGAGGGCACCGGGCGCGGGGTGCTGGCCCGGCTGCGCGAGCATCTGCCCGAGCGACTCGCCCGCGCCGTGCTGGAGGCCTCGGGCGTGGAGATGGAGGCCACGCCGCAGCGGATCGACCGGGACCGACGCCGGGAACTGGTCCGGCACCTGGTGGGCCTGGACCTTCCCGTCACGGGCGATCGAGGCTTCACCCACGCGGAGACCACGGCAGGCGGCGTTCCGCTGCGCGAGGTGCACCTGGAGACCATGGAGAGCCGCATCCGCCCCGGGCTGCACCTGGCCGGGGAGATCCTGGACGTCGATGGTCGAATCGGCGGCTTCAACTTCCAGTGGGCTTGGGCCAGCGGGTTCATCGCCGGCTCCGCGGTGGCCGAGGCGGAATGTCGAGCATGAGCGGGCGGGGCGCCGATACAGTGCGGCACCCATGACCACGCGAACGCTCCTGCCACTGCTCACCCTGTTCCTGACCGTCACGCAGGCCTGCGGGAGCGAACTCCAGGAGCAGGTGCGCCGGCTGGTCTCCAGCAATGGTCCCCGGCAGGGCGTGACCAGCGTGAGCGTGCGGGATCCCTCGGGCCAGCAGGTGGTGTCGCTGCAGGCGGACGCCCCGCTCATGCCCGCCAGCAACCAGAAGCTCCTCACCACCGGTGCGGCGCTTCGCGTGCTCGGTCCCGATTTCACCTTCCAGACCCGGCTGCTGCGACAGGGAGACCGGCTCACCCTGGTGGGTGACGGCGATCCGGCTTTCGGCGATCCGGAACTGCTCGGCCAGATGGACTATCTCGACGAGCAGGGACAGTGGCATCGGGGCACCACCGTCGACGGCCTGATCGACCGCTGGGCCCAGGCGGCGCGCCAGGCCGGACTGACCCGGGTGAGCGAGCTGGTGATCGACGACCGCGTCTTCGATCGAAGCACCTGCCATGTCGACTGGCCCGTCGACCAGCTCCACGAGTCCTACTGCGCCGAGGTGTCGGGCGTGAACTTCCACCTGAACTGCCTCACCGTGTGGGCGGCGCCCTCGCCGCGCGGCGCGGTGGTCACCCGGACCGAGCCCGGCGGCGACTTCGTGCGCATCGAGAACCGCACCGCCGTGGCGCGGAAGAAGAAGGGATCGATCTGGATCCAGCGCGAGCCGGACGAGAACCGCTTCACCATCCGCGGGTTCCTGACCGGCAAGGGCGAGTCCTCGCACAGCGTCACCGTCTGCGAACCCGCCATGTTCTTCGGCCAGTACCTCGCGGATCGGCTGCGGAAGGCCGGCGTGGAGGTCCAGACGCTCCGCATGGCCAGGACGGAGGACCCACCGGCCGGTGGCGAGCCCATCGGGCCGATCATCGCCACCCCCCTGCATGTGGTGCTCAGTCGCTGCAACCGGGACAGCGAGAATCTCTACGCGGAGAGCCTGCTCAAGCGGATCGGCCACGCCGTCAGCCAGCAGCCTGGCTCGTGGGAGAACGGCGGCAAGGCGGTGAGCGGCCTGCTGGCTCGCCGGGTGGGCGGCGGCGGCGGGATCGAGATCGCGGATGGCTCGGGCATGTCTCGCGAGAACCACCTGACCACCAGCGTGCTCTCGGCGTGGATCCAGGATCTCGTGCGCGATCCGCAGGTCGCGGATCCCTTCCTGCGAAGCCTGGCCGTGGGCGGCAAGACCGGCACGGTGAGGAAGCGATTCGGTGACATCGATCCCAAGCTGGCCACCATCCGCTGCAAGACCGGCTACATCGATGGCGTGAGCTCGCTCAGCGGCGTCGTGGAGTGCCAGAACGGTCTCCGCGTGCCCTTCAGCATCATCAGCAACGGGTTCCGCGGCGACGACCTGGCCCGCGCGCGGCAGATGCAGGAGGCGATCGTGAAGGCGATCGTCACCGACTATGCGCGGCGGCCCTCGCTCCAGCCACCCGCCGAGCGCCCCGCCCTGGGTGGCGGCTGACGCCCGATCGGCGATCCCCTCCGACGTGTCGCCCGGGGAGCACCTAGCATGCGGCCATGACGCGCATGGACGTGCGTGGCCCGCCGCAGGATGCGGTGCAGGGAATCGTGCACCGGCTGTGGGGCCATGCGCAGCTGCGTCCGCTGCAGCGTGAGGCGATCGAGGCCGACCTCTCGGGCAGGGATTCGCTGACCGTCATGGCCACCGGTGGCGGCAAGAGCCTGTGCTATCAGGCGCCGGCGCTGCTGGCGGCCGAGCGGGGTGATGTCCGCCTGACGCTGGTGGTCAGCCCGCTGGTGGCGCTCATGGACGACCAGGTCGCCTCGCTGCGTGCCATGGGCGTGGAGGCCATGGCCATGCACTCGGGCTCGGCGGAGCAGGAGCGCGGCGAACAGGAGGCGATCTTCCGTGCGGCGAGGCCGCCCCTGGTGTTCGCGGCCCCCGAGCGGGCGCTTCGCCCCAGCTTCCTGCGGGCCCTCCGGGATCGCGGCGTGCGAAGCGTGTGCATCGACGAGGCGCACTGCATCAGCCAGTGGGGTCATGACTTTCGACCGGAGTACCGTCGCCTGGCGGAACTCCGGGAGGCGTTTCCGCATGCGGCGGTGCACGCATTCACCGCCACGGCCACGCCCGCGGTGGGCGAGGACATCGTGCGACAGCTGCAGATGCGCGAGCCGTTGCGGCTGACGGGTCCGGTGCACCGGCCCAACCTGCTCATCCGCACGCGGCTGCGGGTCGACGGACTGGCCCAGTGCCTCGAGGCCATCCGCCGTCACCCTGGCGAGGCGGGCATCGTCTACTGCCTGAGCCGCGCGGACGCGGAGCGGATGCATCAATCGCTGCGGAGCGAGGGGGTGCGGGCCGCGCTCTACCACGCCGGACTCCCGCCCCAGGCCCGCCAGCGGGCGCACGCCGACTTCCGGGCGGAGCGCGTGGACGTGATGGTGGCCACCATCGCCTTCGGCATGGGCGTGGACCGGGGTGACGTCCGCTTCGTGATCCACATGACGCTGCCGCGCAGCATCGAGCATTGGGTGCAGGAATCCGGCCGCGCTGGACGCGATGGCCTGCCCTCGGAGGTGCTGCTGCTCCATGGCGCGGCCGACGTGGCGCGGTGGGAGCGGCTGATCGGCGCGGGTGACGCCGAGCCCTCCGACCTGGCCGATCGCGTGGCCGCGGAGGCCCACCGGCAGGCCCAGCGAGGCCAGGTGCTGGCCATGCGACGCCTGGCCGCCACGCCGCGCTGCCGACACGCGGCCATCTCGGAGCACTTCGGCCAGGCCTGGGCCCGCGACGGCTGCGGAGCGTGCGATGCATGCCTGGGTGAATGGCAGCCGCTCGCGGACGCCACGCGCGTGGCCCGGATCGCCCTCTCGGCGGTCGCCCGACTGGAGCAGCGCTTCGGGCTCCGGCATGTGGCGGCGGTGCTGGCGGGTTCGGGTGGCCGCGCCATCCGTCAATGGTGCCACGAGCGTCTGGGCGTCTTCGGCCTGCTTCGGCACCTGCCCCGCGCGACCATCCTGCAGGTGCTCGAGCAGCTGATCGACCAGGACCTTCTCCAGCGGACCGCGGACGAGCACCCCACCCTGCGACTCACGCCTGCGGCCCTGCCGGTGCTCCGCGGCGAGCGCGACGTGGAACTGCGGACCACGCCCACCCTGGCGCGTCGCACGGCCGCCGAGGCGGCAAGCTGGGGCGACGTGGATCGCGCGCTCGCCGATCGCCTTCGTCTGCTCCGTCGCGAGCTGGCGTCGGCTCGCGGCATCCCGCCCTTCATGGTGTTCAGCGACGTGACGCTGCGGGCCCTGGCGAGCCGTCGCCCCGCCACGATGGAGGCGCTGGCCGCCATCCCGGGCCTGGGCGAGCGTCGACTGGCGTCCTACGGCGCGGCGCTGCTGGCGGCGCTGGCCGGTGCGGAGATCGCGCCATCGAGCAGCTCGAGCTCGATCGCGTCCGCCGCCGAGGCCTGACGCACGCGCACGCGCTGCTGCCGGGCCAGCTCGAGCAGGGCCAGGAAGAGACCGATGCGGTCGAGCCGCGTGCGGCCCGCGAAGACGCTCTGCAGCGTCATGCGACGGCCCTCGCTCCGCTGCAGGCGGTCGACCAGGTCGTCCTGGTGCAGTCCGATGGGCGTGTCGTCCCAGACCACGTTGTGCTCACCCAGCCGCGTGAAATCCACGGCGCTGCCGATGCGCTCGAAGGCCTCGAGCAGGTCGAGCACATGCACGTCGCCCAGATCCAGGTCGGCCTCGCTCCACTCGCGCACCTCGCCCTCGGCCGAGGGCTCGGCGGTCCCGCTGGCCGGCCATCGCTGCTCGTACTCGCGCCGCAGCCGGTCCAGGCCATCGGCCGCGCTGCGGAATCGCTGGTAGGCCAGGAGCTGCCGCACCAGGTCGCGCCGGGGATCCTCGCCGGCCTCGCTCGGCGCCAGCGGATCCACGGCATCCGCGCCCTCCTCGGGCGGCGCCAGCATGCGGCTCTTGATCTCGACCAGCGTGGCCGCCATCACCAGGAACTCGCCGGCCTGCTCCACGTCCATGTCGCCGGCGGTGGCCACGGTCTCCAGGTACTGCCGGGTGATCTGCGCGATGGGAATGTCGTGGATGTCGACCTCGGCGCGGCGGATGAGGAAGAGCAGCAGGTCGAGCGGCCCCTCGAAGGAACTCAGCCGGACCTGATAGCCGTCACCGGTGGACATGCGTCCGAGCGTAGCAGGATTCCCGGCGGTTTCGACTATCCTGCGGCGATGACGACCTCGGCCATCGCCCAGGAGGCCCGCTTCATCGCCGACGCGCTGGCTGCCGAGGCTGGCGCCGTGCAGCGGCTGGCCGACCGGGTGGCGGGCGGCGGCGCGGAGGCGGAATCCTTCAGCCGGGCGCTCGACCTGCTCGAGGGCTGCACCGGATCGCTCATCGTGAGCGGCATGGGCAAGTCGGGGCTGGTGGGCGCGAAGATCAGCGCCACCTTCGCCAGCCTGGGCCAGCCCAGCCTCTTCGTGCATCCGTCGGAGGCCGCCCACGGGGACCTGGGACGCGTTCGCCGCGGCGACATGGCCCTGCTGCTGAGCTACTCGGGCGAGACCGAGGAGCTGCTGGCGCTGGCGGGATTGCTGCGGGCGGATGGGGTGGCCAGGATCGGCATCAGCAAGGGCGACCGAAGCGGCCTGGCGGGCGCCTGCGACCAGCACCTGGCCCTGGGAGACATCGAGGAGGCGTGCCCGCTGAACCTGGCGCCCACCGCCAGCACCACCGCCATGCTGGCGGGCGATGCGCTGGCACTGGCCCTGGCACGGCGACGCAACTTCCGCGCCGACGACTTCCACCGCATGCATCCGGGCGGGATGCTGGGCACGGGCCTTCGGCCGGTGCTGGAGGTGGTGCGATTCCGGGTGGGCCGCAACCTGCCCTGCGTGGACATGGGCGGCACGCTGGCCCAGGCGCTGCATGCCGCCGGCGATGGCCGCCGCGCCGGCGCCCTCATGGTGGTGGATGGCCAGGGCCGGCTGGCAGGACTGGTCACCGACGGTGACGTTCGACGGCTGGTCAACACGCGAGGCGCTGCGGCCCTGGGTCTCCCCCTGGGCGATTGCATGACCCGTCATCCGCGCACCCTGCCCGCGGAGGCGCTCGTGCGCGACGCGGTGCGCCTCATGCGGGAACTCCGCGTGGACGAGCTGCCCGTGGTCGACGGCGACGGCCGTCCACTGGGCCTGCTGGACGTGCAGGACCTGGTGGCGCTGAAGGTCGTCCGGGACTGAACCATGGAGACGTTCCTGCAGGAGCGCGACGGCGACATCGTGGTGGTGGCCGCGGATGGCGGCCTGAACCGGGAGACGGCCCACCAGCTGGTGGATCGCGTGGCCGCCGAGGTCCGGTCGGGCGCTCGCGCGATCGTGGTCGACTGCTCCCGCCTGGAGGTGATCAGCAGCGCGGGCATCGGCGTGCTCCTCATGCTGCACAAGGCCATGAAGGCCCAGGGGGCCGAGGTGCGCCTGGCTGGACTCCGCGGCCTCGTGGTGCAGGCGCTGCGTCTGGCGCGGCTGGACGGGATCTTCCAGATCTTCGCGGACGTGAGCGCCGCCAAGCTGGCGTTCCGGCCCGAATCCTGAATCTTGTGGCGCCGAAGGCGCCGACCACCATGGAATGTTGCGCCCAGGACACCGCAAGGTCCGCTGCGCTTATCCATTCGCGCCCGTGGTGCGCCCGGTCCGATGACCTCCTCGCGCCGCACGGATCGCGGCACATCAAGGAGCCGACGCATGCTCACCAAGGAACAGCTCATCGAGTCCATCCAGCGCATCAACGCCGCGGCCGACCGCGTCTTCCTGCAGCAGTTCGACTGGCACGCGCTGCGCCGCTACCTGGACCATCTTCAGATCACGCTGGAGCCCCGCGGCCTCGAGAGCCGCTGGAAGCGCCCCGGCGACACCGCCGCTGTCGTGTGGCGGCGGTCCGCGGCCTGACCCTCCGCGACCGCCGTCCCACGACCGACGCGCCGGGCTGTGCACGAGGCACGCACAGCCCGGTTCGCGTTTTTGGGGGGGACGCGAACTCAGCCGCCGCGCTGCTTGCGAAGCAGCGCCTCGACCTTCCGCTTCAGGAGCCGCACCCGCAGCAGGCTCTTCACCCGCGTGGTCAGCTCGAGCTTGTTGATCGGCTTGGTGAGGAAGTCGTCGCAGCCGCTCTCGACGGCGCGCTCGAAGTCACCCACCTCGTTCAGCGCCGTCACCATGATCACCACCGCATCCCGCGTGCCCGGCGCATCCTTGAGCCGCCGGCAGGCCTCGAAGCCGCTCATGCGGGGCATCATGACGTCGAGCAGCACCACGTCGGGGTGCACCCGGCCCGCCACCTCGATCGCCTCCTGCCCGTCATGGGCCATCTCCAGGCGGCAGCCCAGCGGCTCCAGCCAGGCCTGCATCAGCTCCAGGTTCTGCTGGTTGTCGTCCACCAGCAGCAGCGTGGCCGAGGCGAGATCGGTCTCGGAGAGATCGGCATCGGAGAGCTCGAGTCGGTCGTTCATGGCGCGGCCATGCTAGCGGCCGGTGGCCCCAGCAGCATCTTCGCGGCGATCGCCACCGGGTGCAGCGCCTCCACGCCGGTGGCCTGCGCGATCTGGTCGCGGCAACTGGTGCCGGGCGCCGCGACCACCGCGTCCGTGGCGGCGCGAATGGGCGGGAACACGCCCAGTTCGCCGATGCGCAGCGAGAGCGCGTGCCTTCGCTCCGCGTAGCCGAAGCTGCCCGCCAGCCCGCAGCACCCGCTGTCCAGCACCCGCAGACGATCCCCGAAGATCCTTCGAAGCAGGCCCGCGCTGGTCTCGGCGCCCCAGAGCGCCTTCTGGTGGCAGTGCGCGTGCAGGAGCACCGGATCCCGCCCCGCGGGCACGGGCGGCCGCCGCGGATGCCGATCCCACGCGGCGTCCAGGAACTCCTCGACCAGGAAGGTGCGAGCCGCCAGGCCGCGAAGGGCCTGGCGATCCACGCCCATCCGAAGATCGATCCAGTCGTCCTTGACGGCGCTCACGCACGACGGCTCCAGACCCAGCACCGCCACGGCGTCATGTCGCTCGACCGCCTGCAGCAGCGCGGTCGCCGTGGCCCCCACCGTGCGGTTCGCCTCGGCCAGCATGCCGACGCTGATCAGGGTGCGTCCGCAGCAGCCCAGCTGCGGCATGACGACCCGATAGCCGAAGGCCTCCAGCAACTCCACCGCCAGACGGCCCAGACCCGGCTGCCCGTAGTTGGAGAAGCAGTCCGGAAGCAGGATCACCGCGGGCGCCCCGGCCGGGGCCCGGGAGCCTCGACGACGCAGCCAGCGATCGACCGCGGGTCCGTAGGTGGGCAGGTGACGGTCCGGATGGAAGCCCAGCACGCCGTTGAGCAGCCGCCGGACGGTGGGCACCGCCAGCAGCGGATTCACCAGCGGCCAGAGACGCGAGCCCAGTCGCTGGCTTCGCCGCACGCGTCCGATCAGGCGCGTGCGCCACGGCACCCGACCCTGGCGGGCGAAGCCCTGCGCGGCGAACTCCGCCTTGAGCTTGGCGATGTCCACGTTGCTGGGGCATTCGCTCTTGCACGCCTTGCAGCTCAGGCACAGATCGAGCGTGGCCTGCGTGCCCGGGTCACGCCAGTCGGGCGAACCGGGCGTGCCGAACTGTCCCGTGATGGCCAGACGCAGCGCGTTGCCACGACCTCGGGTGGCGTGACGCTCATCCAGCGTGGCCCGGTAGCTCGGGCACATGGTCCCGCCCGGCTGCACGCGACGACAGAGCCCCGCCCCGTTGCACGCCTCCACCGCCGCATCGAAGCCGTGCTCGCGGTCGTAGTGCATGAAGGTGGCGACCTCCGGCACGGGAAGGTCACGGTCATCGGGGCGCACGCGCAGCCGCTCCACGATGGCTTCGGGACGCCCCACCTCGACCAGGTTGCCCGGATTCATGCGGCCCTCGGGATCGAGGACGGCCTTCACCTGGCGGAAACCCTCGCAGAGCGCCGCACCCATCACGCGATCCAGCAGCGGCGTGCGGATCCGGCCATCGCCGTGCTCGCCGCTCAGCGCACCGCCGAAGCGACGCACCAGATCCGCCACCTCGGTGGCGATGGACACCATCTCCGCACGACCCTTCGCGTCGTGGATCCGCACCAGCGGCCGGATGTGCAGGCATCCCACGCTGGCGTGGGCGTAGTAGGCCGCCTTCGTGCCATGCCGCTCCACGATCGCCCGGAATCCATCCACGAACTCCGCCAGTCGGGCGGGATCCACCGCCGTGTCCTCGACGAAGGTGACGGGCTTGCGATCACCCGGCACGCCGTGCAGCAGCGGCTCGCCCGCCTTGCGCAGCTTCCAGGCGTTGGCCAGCGTGGCGGGATCCTCGTGGCGCTGCATGGGCGCCCCAGGCAGCGCCGCCGCCAGCCGGTCGAAGCCCTGCCGGACCTCCGCGATCGAGGCGCCCTGGAACTCCACGTACATGACCGCGCCCAGGCGGCCCGTGGCGGGCGTGGGCAGCACCTCCACGTAGCGACGGTACTCGGTGTTGGCCAGCGCGGTCTCGATGACCACGTCATCCACCAGCTCGACCGCGCTCGGGCCGCAGTCCAGCATGCGCAGCAGCTCCGCCAGCGCCGCCGGCACGCTCTCGAACCCCACGATGGCGAGCCCGGTGGCGGCCGGCTTCCGCGCCAGCCGCAGCGTGGCCCCGGTGACCGTGCAGAGCGTGCCCTCGCTCCCGCAGACCAGGGTGGCCAGGTTCACGGCGTCGAAGGTGCCGGGCGTGCAGGCATCCAGCTGCTGCAGCAGCAGGTCCAGGTTGTAGCCGTCGACGTGCCGTCGGATCCTGGGGATGCGCGTCTGGATCTCCTGCCGCAGCGGCCGCACGATCGCCTCCAGTCGCTCGACGATGCGCCGCTGGCGAGGATCCCGGTCGCAGCTGCCTCGCTCCAGTCGCAGCGAGGTGCCATCGGCCAGGATCACGTCCAGTGCAAGCAGGTTCTCCACGGTGCGACCATGGATGATGCTCCGGGCCCCGGCCGAGTTGTTGCCGATCATGCCACCCAGCGTGGCGTGGCTGCTCGTGGCCACGTCGGGACCGAACAGCAGGCCCTGCGGCGCCAGCGCGGCGTTGAGCTGGTCCAGCGTGACGCCGGGCTCCACGTCGGCCTCCAGGGCCTGCGCATCCACTCGCCGGATGCCGCGGCAATGGGCGCCGAAGTCCAGCATGACCGCCCGATTCACGCATTGCCCCGCCAGGCTGGTGCCCCCGCCACGCGGAAGCACCGGCAGCCCCCGCTCCGAGCAGAATCGCATGACCCGCTCCGCCGACGCCACCCGATCGAGCACGATCACGCCGATGGGCTCCACCTGGAAGATGCTCGCGTCCGTGGCGTAGAGCATGCGATCGTGGCGACCGAAGCGGACCTCGCCCACCCCGAGCGACCGGAGCTCGTCGGCCAGACGCCGCCGCTCGTCCTCGTCCCCGGTCAGCACGCGAAGGTGCACGGGATCGGGGACGGTCGGGGTGGCGGTCATGGCTTGGGCGGAATGCTAGCCCCGCGTTGCTCGGGGGTCGCCTCCACCTCGTGCTCACCGGGACGGGTGGCGGGTCGCGGCGGCTTCACCGGCGGCGTCGGCATGACCGCCTCCAGTCGACCCACGCGGGGGCGACCCTCGATCGGCGGCGAGAAGATGCCGCTCTCGGGCTCGGCGTGCTCGAACCGCATCCGCCACTCGATCCAGGCGCCGGCGGGCACGCGCGGTCCGGCGTCGATGCGGCGAACCGCCTCGACCAGGCGAGGGTGGTCCTCGCCCTGGAAGCGCAGCATCCATGAGCCGCGTTCACCGCGCAGCCGGATCACGCGCTCCGGGCCCTCCACCGCCGCGCTCTCGATCACCATCGCTCCGGCCTCCGGATCCATCTCGGACGGCCAGCGATCCGCGGGCAGCAGCAGCATGGCCGGCTGGGGCCAGGGCATCTCGGCGAACGCCGCTCGCCACGCCGCGAGCGGCTGGCTGCCGGTGTCCTGATCGATGGCCGACACGCCCTCGGCATGCGCCGCCTGCAGTCGCCGCTCCGACATGGCCACCGTGAGTCCACCCCTTCGAAGCGCGAGTCGCGGCCCCTGCGGATCCCACGCCAGCGCGCAGGGCTCGGCATTGGCCGTCGACTCCGCCTGGCCTTCGTGCACCACCACCTGGGTCGCCACCGCGGCGCCATCCGCACGCCGGCTCCAGGCGTGCAGCAGCCGCGCCGCCTCCGCCGCCGGATCCTCCGGCGCGCCGGCGAGCACCAGCGAGAGCAGCGCCGTCGTCGGCATCAGCCCTTGGGCTGCGCCGCCAGCGCGGCCTCGGTGGCCTTCTTCAGATCCGCCACCAGGGTGGGCGAGAGCCCCGTGTGCACATCCGCCACGCGACCCTGCGGATCGATCACCACGGTGAAGGGGATGCCCTGCACGCCGTAGCTCCGGGAGACCTGGTCGTTGCCGTCGATGAGCGTGGGGAAGCTGAAGCCCTTGCCCTTCCAGAAGGTGCCGACCTTCTGCAGGCGGTCCTCGGGTCCCTCGTCCGATTCCATGGTGTTGATGGCGAACACCTTGACCGGCTTGCCCGCCGCCCACTGGGCGAACTCGTCGATCTTGGGAAGACCCCTCATGCACGGCGCGCACCAGGTGGCCCAGAAGTCGATCACCACCACCTGTCCCTTCAGTTCGGACAGCGACACCTCGCGACCCTCGGTGTCCTTGAGCCGGAAGTCGGGGGCATCATCACCCACGTCCATCGCCTGCTGCATGGCCTCGAGCGAATCGACCGCCTTGCGGCCCTTGCCGTCGAACGCGATCGGCCGAGGCAGATCCTTGTCGTAGGCGGTGGAACCGATGACCATGGTCACCGGCACGCGGAAACCCCTGGGCGCTCCCGGCGGCACGGCCGAATACGCGATGCCGGCCAGTCGTCCGGACGCTGGATCGATGGCCACCTCGGCCTCACCCTCGCCCTGCTTCAGCAGCACCACGCCGCCCTTGCCGTCGGCGGCGCCGCGGAAACCCACCACGCGGGCCTGGGGCACGAAGGGACCGCCCAGCGCCTCGACCGAGGCCGCACCATCACCGGATCGGAGCGCGATCTGCGGCAACGGCATCATGGCGCCACCGAAGGCGGACTCCATGGCGTCGATGAGGGAGCCGGCCTTGGTCACCTTCATGTACTTGGGACTGCCCGCCTCCGGCTCGAAGAACAGGTCGTCGCCGATGCGCGTGATGATGGCGTCGGGCGCGGTGATGCGGGCGGCACCGGCGGGCCCGAACGCGATCGACAGGTCCTGGGTCTGCTCGCCTCCACCCGGAATCACGATCGCCAGCTTCACCGTGTCCTCCACCGCCGGCGCGGCGGCATAGGCCTTCGCCACGGCGGCGACGGCGGCCTCGCCCTTCTTCACCGCCTCGGGCGAGGTCTCCTCGGCCTTCCAGTTCTCGCTGGGCGGCTTGATCTTCTCGAAACCGGGCGGCAGGTCCATCGGCGCGTCCTCGGGCGGACCCAACGGCACGCCCTCCACCGCTCCAGCCGGCGGCGCGCCCTGCGCCGGAGCGGCCGGCGCACCGGACTGCGCCATGGCGAACGAGGTTGCGAGCAGGATCGAGACGAGCGAGGCGAACGTGGACATGGGGTCTCCAGGATGGCCGCAGCCTGCGGCGAGCCGTCCACCTCGACGCCCCGGGTTCACTTCAGCGAACCGGCTCGGGGCAGCGTGGCGTCCGGAAGCGACGCGAGGAGCGAGTGTACCGATCGCCCCGTGCGCGGATCGCGTGCATGCGGCATGACCTCGGCCAGCGGCACGAGCACGAAGGCCCGCTGGGCGAAACGCGGATGCGGCACCTCGAGTCCGGCCTCCTGGTGCACCTGGTCACCGAAGAGCACCAGGTCCAGGTCGATGGGCCGCGGCCCTCCATGCACCCCTGCGCGCCGAACGCGACCCATGGCCCGCTCCAGGTCCAGCAGGCCTGCCAGGAGCTCGCCCGCCGAATGCCGCGTGGCTCCCGCCGCGACCGCGTTCAGGAAGGGGCCGCCGTCACCCGGCCGTTCCGGAGGCGTCTCGTAGGCGTGGCTGCACCGCAGATCCAGCAGCAGACCTTCCGATTGCATGCGGCGGAGCGCCTCGCGAAGCAGCAGCAGGCGATCGCCCGTGTTGCTGCCGAGCGCCACGGCGACATCCGCGGTCCGCTCACGCACGCGGCTTCCACTCCCAGATGAAGGGCACCGCGAATGCCTGGGGCGACCGCACCGCCAGACGAAGCAGCGCCAGCGCGCCTCGCGCCGCGCGATCACGGATGGAGGCTCGCTCACCCGGGAAATGGAAGCGGCGGGCCCGCGAGAAGCCTGGCCCCGAGACGCCGATGAAGACGGTGCCCACCGGCTTGTCCTCGCTGCCTCCGCTGGGACCGGCGATGCCGGTGATGGAGGCGGCCCAATCCGCGCCCAGGCGCGACCGCACGCCGTCGGCCAGTTCCACGGCCACGGCTTCGCTCACGGCGCCGTGCGCGTCCAGCGACGCCTGCCGCACCCCGCACAGGTCCCGCTTCGCCTCGTTCGCGTAGCACATCACGCCTCCGCGGAACCAGGCGCTCGAGCCGGCCTCCGCGGTCACCATGGAACCGGCCAGGCCTCCGGTGCAGCTCTCGGCCAGCGCCAGCGTCAGGCCGCGACTTCGCAGTTCCTGCCCCACCGCGCCGGCCAGCGTCGTCTCGCCCCGCCCAAAGGCGTAGGGCGCCCAGAGGGCCTCGATGGCCAACAGTTCACGCTCCATGGCCTCGGGATCGGCGGCCGATCCCGTGCCCCGGACGCGCGCGCTCACGACCGCGCCGCTGGCCGTGGTGCCCACCAGCGGATTGCGGTCCCTTCGCATGCGCTCGCCAAGCCGTTCCGCCAGGAAACTCTCGCCCTGCCCGAAGGCGTGCACCACCCCCGTGGCCATGGCCAGCCGCGGCAGCACGGGGGAGACGAATCGCTCGAACATGGGCTGCATCTCGCGCGGAGGCCCGGGCAGGCAGAAGACGCTGGCCTCGCCCACCGCCGCCTGCAGACCCGGCGCCGTGCCGAAGTCGTTGGCCAGGCACCTCGCGCCCGCGGGACGCAGGGCCTGGCGCGCGTTGATCTCGGGCATGGCTCGGCCCCGATCCCGGAACCAGCGGTGCAGCGATTCCGCCGCCTCGGCATCGCGCACCAGCGGCGCCGATTCGCCCAGGGCCATGCGGAGCGCCTCGCGGGTCAGGTCGTCGTCGGTGGGTCCGAGTCCGCCGGTCACCACCACCAGTTCCGCTGCACCGGCCAGGTCACGAAGGGCCGCGGCCTGGGCCTCGAGCG
>RFOC01000002.1 GCA_009926815.1 Planctomycetota bacterium | reverse complement strand
GGATGGGGATCCAGAAGCGGAAGCATGCGGCCCAACACGTCGGCCACATACCACCCGGCGCGATTCGCCTGCAGGTCCTCACGAAGTCTCGGGAAGATCTCCTGCGCGTCCCACTCCGTCAGGGTGGAGAGTTCCCCGTCGCGCTTCAGGATCACGCCCACCTCACCACGCGTGAGCAGGTCCAGGCCTCCACTGAAGCGACCTCGCTCACGGCGCGCGCCCTTGGCCAGCCCACGAAAGCACCCAAGGGTCCGCCCGAAGAGTCCGACCGTCTGGCTGGTCTCCGACCAGTCCCAGTGCCGGATGCAGATGGCCTGATCGTGCTGGGTGGGCACGCCCGGATGCTAGGTGCTGCGGGGAGTCTCCCGGGGTGCCCGTCAGGCCTCCTTGGGCCTCAATGCTCCTTGCGGGCCGCCTCCACACGGTTCCGTCCCGACTCCTTGGCTCGCAGGAGCGCCTTGTCCGCCAGATCGATCAGGTCGTTCATGGATGCCTCGGGTCCAAGCATCTGCAGATCGGCCACGCCGAAGCTTCCGGTGACGATCAGGTCGGAGTGTCCCTTCCAGGACTCGCTCTCAAGCGACTGCCGGTACCGCTCGGCCACCTCCAGGGCCTGCCGAAGTGGTGTGCTCGGCAGGATGGCGGCGAATTCCTCGCCTCCATACCGGCACACGATGTCGCTGCCTCGACCGGCCGAGAGAATCTGCGCGACCCGCTCCAGGACCGTGTTGCCGAACGGGTGCCCATGGTGGTCGTTCAGCCGCTTGAAGCGGTCGACATCGCACATGATCAGCGAGAGGGGCCGGCCATGGCGGATGGCCTCGCTGAATTCCTGCTGCAGCCGCTGATTCAGGTAGCGCAGGTTCCAGAGGCCGGTCAGGCCATCGATCTGCGCCTTCTGTTCCAGCATGCGCACCAGGTGCTGCAGCCGAAGCGCGTTGCGCACGCGAGCCTTGAGTTCCACCACCTCGAAGGGCTTGGTGATGAAATCCACCGCGCCCAGGTCGAGGCCGCGCACGCGATCCATGGCGTCGTTGTTCGCGCTGATGCAGATCACCGCGATTCGACTGGTCTGGGCGTCCTCCTTCAGCCGGTGAAGCACCTCGAAGCCATCCATCTCGCCCAGGGTGATGTCGAGCAGGATCACCTCGGGTGCGATCTCACGGGCCATGCGGAGACCCTCGGTCGCGGTCAATGCGCTGTGCAGCTCGAGTCGTTCGCCCTGCAGACGCACTTCAAGCAGTCGATGGATGAGTTCCGAGTCGTCGATCGCCAGCAGACGTGGAATCGCGTCCTCGAACATGGTGTCACTCCGGACATTCTGGATGAGTGCCATCGACGCTTCGGAGCGTACAGAGGAAACGCTCCAACGCCGAGCGAATTCTCGGCTTCCATTCCTCGGAACCCTGGTCAAGCAGCCGAAGCAGGGTCTCCGCCTGATCACTGATCGGCATGAAGCCGTATCCCCCACCCGCTCCCTTGAGTTGATGGACCAGATTCCGGAAGGACTCGAAATCATCCTGCTGATACCACGCCTCGAGCATCTGAATCCTTGCCGGCAGTTCATGCATGAACAGGGTGACGATGTCCCGCATGTCAGGGTCGTCGGCGAAGGAACTCCGAAGAGGTCCTTCCTTCCAATCTTGATGTCGAGGATCCTTCACCATGCTCAGGGTTCCGAATCGCACAGCATCGGATTCTCATTCACGCTTCAAACTGGAAAATCGGCCTTTTTGCAGATTCCTGTTTCAAGTGTCGTTGAATCGGATCGGTTCCTGGGGATCCATGGCTACACTCCGGCTTTCCGCACCCCTCGCCACGCGAAAGCGTCGCGACAGGAGATTCCCAAATGGTTCCAAAGCCTCCGCCCCGAGAGGGGCAGTTGGGCTTCCTCTTCATCCCGCCTTTCCGTGTCCAGGGCATCAGTGTCGCTGGAGAGGAGGCGGTGGTCCACATCCCTGAACTGGATCTGGCCTTCGACATCGGTCTCTGTCCGCGACCCGTGCTGACCGCCGGAACGGTCTGTCTGAGTCATGCCCACATGGACCATGTCGCAGGCCTGCCCTACTGGTTCAGCCAGCGCAACTTCCAGAAACTGGGCACTGGCCGTGTCCTGTGTCATCCAAGGCTCGTCAAGCCGCTCGAGGCCATGATGGCCACCTGGGTGGATCTGGAGCGTCAGCGGACACCGCACGAGATCATCGGTCTGGAGCCGGGGCAGGACTTCCTGCTCAGGCCCAATGTCTTCGTCCGGGGCATCGAGGTCAGCCACTCCGCCCCAAGCCTCGCCTTCGTGGTGATCGAGCGTCGCAGCAAGCTTCGGGAGGAATTCCTGGGGCTGCCGCAGGATCGACTCCGGGAACTGAAGATGGAGGGGACGGAAATCACGCGGACCACGGAGATCCCGCTCGTGGCCTACACCGGGGACACGGAAATGGGTCCTTTCCTGCTTCGGGACGAGTTCCTGAACGCCCGGATCGTGGTGACGGAGTGCACCTTCTTCGATCCCGAGCACCGGGATCGGGCCCGGGTGGGCAAGCACATCCATGTCGAGGACCTCCGGCAACTGATCCGGGCCTGGACGGCTCCCGACATCGTTGTGGTCCATGTGAGCCGCCGCACCAACATGTCGTATGCCCGGGAGCGTCTCATGGAGGCGGCCGGTGAACATGCACACCGCATTCACCTGCTCATGGACCACCGATCCAACCGGCAGCGATACGAGCGACAGACCGCTGAAATGAGTCCGGGCGCAAATGCCGAACCGGGTCCCGCGCCCGCGGGCTCCTGAAAAAAGTCCTGTCTTTCTTGCCTTTTGCTCCACCTGGGCAGGTCGGGAGGCATGCCGTTGACGGTCCCGGTCCACCTCCCTATTTTCGCCCCCCCGGCACAGGTCCAGTGCCGGTGAGGTTCCGTCCGCTTCCGTCTCGCATGTCGATCGTGGGTGAACCATGTCGCATGCATCCATTCCGACCCCAGGTCTTCTGATCCATGCGAATGAACGATGATGAACTTCGGAGCGGCATGCACGCCTACCTGCGTCGCAACCATCCGGAGATCTGCAGGCACTGGTTCGATCGGATCTCGGTGCTGGGCGTCGAGGGTGGCGTGCTCCGGCTGCTCGTGGATGAGCCGGTGCGACTGAAGTACCTGCAGCGCACCTGCATCGCGCCGTTCACCGAGGCTGCCCAGTCGGTCACGGGCCGGTTGCTCGCGGTCCGGTTCATCGGTCCCGATGGTGCATCGCCGGAACCCGTGACCACGCCGGATCGTGGCGCGCACGAGAGTTCGGTGCTCCGCGACGAGCAGGTGGTGCTGAGTCCGGACTACTCCTTCGATTCGTTCGTGGTGGGTCCGGGCAACCGCCTGGCCCATGCCGCGGCCATGGCCGTGGCGTCCAAGCTGGGTCGGGCCTACAACCCGTTCTTCGTGCATGGCGGCGTGGGGCTTGGCAAGACGCATCTGCTCCAGGCCATCTGCCAGCAGGTGCTTCGGCAGCAACCCACCGCCCGCGTGTCCTACATCAGCTGCAACACCTTCATGGACGCCTTCCATGAATGCGTGAAGGCTGGACGCATGGGCGAGTTCCGCCACCGCTTCCGCAACGTGGACCTGCTGGTGATCGACGACATCCACTTCCTGTCCAAGCACGAGCAGACGCAGGAGGAGTTCTTCCACACCTTCAACGCCCTGCACCAGTCCGGACGGCAGATCGTGCTCAGCTCCGATGCGGCACCGATCGAGATTCCCGACCTGGAGGAGCGGCTGGTCAGCCGGTTCAACAGTGGCCTGGTCGCGCGCGTGGATCGACCCTGCTACGAGACGCGCGTGAGCATCCTGAAGGCGAAGGCCCGGCTGCACGAGCTGGAGATGCCCGAGGAGGTCCCGGCGTACATCGCCGCTCGCATCGACTCCAACATCCGGGAGCTGGAGGGCGCGCTGGCCAAGGTGCGTGGTCTCGCCCTGGCCACGGGTCGATCGATCGACCTGGATCTGGCGAAGGAGGCGATCGGCGGCGATCCCGTGAGTCAGGGCAATCCACAGCCGAACATCCAGGCGATCCTCGATGCCGTCTCTCGCTACTACGACGTGAAGCTGACCGATCTGCTGGGCAAGCGCCGACACAAGAGCGTCGCGTTGCCGCGACAGGTGTGCATGTGGCTCGCCCGACGTCACACGCGCTACAGCCTCGAGGAGATCGGCGGCTATCTCGGTGGCCGCGATCACACCACGGTGCTTCATGCCATTCGAACCGTCGACTCCAAGCAGGACCGGGACGATCGCCTGAAGGCGGATGTCGATCGGCTCCAGCAGGTGCTTCGCTTCGTCGATGATCCGAGCTGATCGGGTTATCCACCGTTCGTGAACAGGCCGTCCGGTGCGCTCGCCCTTGTGATCAAGCTGTCGCGCCGCGCCGCTGCGGATGGGTGCTTTCCGCTCCCTGGATGCCGATCCCCAGACCCACACCGGGGGCCTGGCGATCCTGAACCAGCATCAGGCGCCTCAAGGATTCCTTTCGACAGCCCTTCCACATGGGGGCTGTGTTGTAAGTGCCGTGGCTACGGGACTTGTGGTTGATTTTCACGTTTGTCCACAATCTGACAGGGCTCTCTTCTATGACGAAGAAAAGAGATCCTCTTCAGGGCATCCGATCCACCGAACAAGCCCGATGCGAAACCCCGCGTTCAAGCGAGGCCTTTCGGGGTTTCGCCACGATCCTGACGGGGCCCGGTCCCATCAGCCATCCACACGGCCCTGGAGGCTTCCGGATCGACGCCTGCCCTCAGGGCGGCGTGCGGGTCGTCCAGGCTGGCACGTCGGGCAGAAGACCGTGGCTCGCTGCTGGAGCCTGGTCGATTCAAGGGTGTTTCCGCATCGGAAACAGGGTTGGCCGCCTCGGCCATAGACCCGGTGCAGTCGCTGGAAGGAACCCCACCGCCCGTCGGCGGTCCGGTGATCCCGAATGGTGCTTCCACCATGCTCGACCGCCCTCCGAAGCACCCAGCGGATGGCCTTCACCAGCCGAAGACAGGCCGGATGTTCCAGGACACATGCGGCCTGCAGGGGGTTCACGCGAGCCCGGAACAGCGCCTCGTCGGCATAGATGTTGCCGATGCCGGCGATCACCGACTGATCCAGCAGCACCGCCTTCACGGCTCTCTGCGTGCGGGCGAATGCATCCGCCAGGCGAGCCACGGACGGATCCAGCGCATCCGGACCCAGTCGTCCGCGCCAGGCCTGGTGCACGCTCGCCAGATCGGGATGCGTCTCCAGCCATCCGAAACGTCGCGGGTCGCGGTGCAGCAGCGCCAGTCGGGATCCGCCGGGCGACTCCACGACCCAGCGCGCGTGCACGTGCGGGTCTCGCGGCGGCTCCTGGGCCTCGGCGACCAGCCTGAGCGAGCCGCTCATGCCCAGGTGAACCACCACGCAGCCATGCCTGCGGGTCTCGAGCACCAGCTGCTTTCCATGACGATGCAACGCGCGGATCCTGGCACCCTTGGGCAACGGCATGGCGCCATTCGGAAGCACCATGTCCGCGCGATGCACGCACGCGTGCACCACCCGAGAACCGATCATGCCCCGGAGCGAACGCCGAAGGCTCTCGATTTCGGGAAGTTCCGGCACGCCCGAACTCTATACTCGCCGCATGCAGGAATTCCCGCAGGATTCGGTCGGTCCCGAGGATGCGCGCTGGGCGGCCGAATCGGTCCAGCGGGTCCGCAACGAGGTGCACAAGTCCATCGTGGGGCAGGATCGGGTGCTCGACGAGACGCTCCTGGCGCTCCTGTGCGGGGGCCATGCCGTGGTCGAGGGCGTCCCGGGCCTGGCCAAGACGCTGCTCATCGCCACGCTGGCCCGATCGCTGAGCATGCAGTTCAGTCGCATCCAGTTCACGCCCGATCTCATGCCCAGCGACATCACGGGCACGGAGGTGATCGAGGAGGACCGCGCCAGCGGCACGCGATCGCTCCGTTTCGTGCGAGGACCGGTCTTCGCCAACCTGGTCCTGGCGGACGAGATCAACCGCACGCCACCCAAGACGCAGGCGGCGCTGCTGGAGGCTATGCAGGAGAGGCAGGTCACGGTGGGTGGCGTGGCGCACAGGCTGCCCAGCCCCTTCTTCGTGCTGGCCACGCAGAATCCGATCGAGCAGGAGGGCACGTATCCCCTGCCCGAGGCGCAGCTCGATCGATTCATGCTCAACATCCGCATCGGATACCCCACCGAGGCCGAGGAGCTGGAGATCGTGCAGCGGACCACTGGATCCGCCACCGTGGTCACGGAACCGGTCCTGGATGCCGCGGATCTGGCCCGGGTGCAGGGCATCGTCCGGGCGGTGCCGGTGGCGGAGCACGTCGCGCGGCTGGCCCTTCGGATCGTGCGCGCGACGCGCGTGGCGAGGCAGGGTGACGCGCCCACCGAAGTGCCCAGCCTGGTGCGTGACTACGTGAGCTGGGGTGCCGGCCCGCGGGCGAGCCAGTTCCTGATCCTGGCCGCCAAGGCCCGGGCCCTCATGACTGGCGCACTTCATGTGCAGCCCGAACACCTGCATGCCGTGGCGCTTCCGGTGCTCCGGCATCGCATCGTCACCAACTTCAACGCGGAGGCGGATGGCGTGGACAGCGAGCGCATCATCCGCAGCCTGCTCGAGGGCATGCCGGTGGATGCCTCGGCGGAAGGCCGGCCGCTCGATCGGCTGCTGTCGTGAGCGCACCGCTCCGGGCCGAGGCCTACCTGGCGCCGGAGACGCTGGCGCAGCTGGCGCCGTTCGAGCTTCGCGCCCGCATGCTGGTGGAGGGATTGGGCAGCGGCATGCATGCCAGCCCGCGGCAGGGTCAGGCGGTCGAGTTCGCCGAGCACCGGCCCTACACGCCGGGCGACTCGCTGCGGAACCTGGACTGGAAGGTGTTCGGCCGGAGCGACAAGCTCTACCTCAAGCGCTACGAGCAGGAGACCAACCTCGACGTGGTCATCCTGGCGGATGCCAGCAGCAGCATGCGGTTCGGCACGCTGGACATGAAGTCCGGGTGGGGCGGCACGGATGCCGGAAGGGATTCGGGTTCATGGACCAAGTTCGACTGTGCCGCCGCGATCACCGTGGCGATCGCCCACCTGTGCCTGGAGCAGCGGGATCGCGTGGGACTGGAGGTCTACGCCGATGAGGTGCGATCCGTGGTCCGGCGCAGCGGCGCGAAGGGCCAGTGGCGAAGCATGGTCCAGGCGCTGGCCACGGTTCGGGTCGGTGGAGCGTCGCGACCAGCCAGGGCCATCGACCAGGCGCTGGCCACGCTCAACACGCGGGCCCTGTTCTTCGTCCTGAGCGACTTCCTGCATCCACTGGACGACCTGCAGGCGGGCCTGGCCAAGGCTCGCTTCCGAGGCCATGACGTGGTGCTGGTGCAGATCCTGGATCGGCAGGAGACCCGATTCACGCTGGAAGGCTTCCGGCGATTCGAGGACATGGAGGGCGGGCCGGCCGTGGATGCGGATGCCGAGGTCCTTCGACAGGCTTACCTGGATGAACTGGCCCGACATCGCCAGGAGCTGCAGCGCCTGGCCAGGGCCCAGGCCTGCGACATCATCGAGGTGGACAGTCACGCTTCCGTGGGTCCGCCGCTGGCATCGATGCTGAGTCGTCGCGAGGCGGCCTGGCGCGCCCGGAGGTCCTCGTTAACTTCCTCCATCCTGGACTCGCCGTCGCGGCCGTCGTGGTGGCGTCGCTGCCCGTGCTTCTTCACCTGCTGCTTCGCAGACCACGCACCACCGCCTGGCCAAGCACCCTGCTGCTGCAGCGGGCCCTCGACCGGATGCGCCGGCGAAGGAACATGGATCGATGGCTGCTGCTGGCGCTTCGGGTGGCCGCGCTGCTGCTGCTGGGCCTGGGCATGGCTGGACCCTTCATGTCGGGTGACCAGGCCGGCCAGGGCGCCCGCAGGCTGTGGATCGTGATCGATGATGGCGCCACCTCGGCCGAGCGCATCGAGGCCTCGGAACGGGCGATGGACCGGAGCGTTCGTCAGGCGATCACCATGGTCGATGGACTTGCGGAAGGTGATCAGGCCGGAGTCGTGGCGGCAGGTCGGCCCGCGCGGGTGCTGGTGCAACCCACCGCGGATCTGCAGCGCGTCCGCCGGGTGCTTCAGGAGGTGCAGCCCCGAGCCGTGCCGACCGACCTGCCGGCCGCGATGACCCTGACCATTCCGCCGGCCGAGGAACAGGTTCGCACGGAAGTCCTGCTGGCCACGGGCTGGCGCAGGGGCGCGGTGCGAGGAGGCGAGGCGGCACTCGCCGCGATCACGGACGGCGCGCGTCGCGTCCGATGGATCGCGATGCCGCCGATCGATCGGCCCACGGACAACCGGAGCATCGTGGGTGCCTCGGTGGAACGCGCCGTGAACCAGGCTCTTGATCCACGCGATCGGTCCATCCGCGTCTCGCTTGCGCGTTCGGGCGGGCGACCGGCCACCGAGGATGGCGTTCGCGTCATCCTGCCCTCAGGAGAGGTCGTCGCGCAGGGTTCGGTGCCCTGGCCTGCCGATGCCGATGGCACATCCTCGATGATCACGGTGCGTCAATCGGAATCCGGCGCGGCCAACGTGAGCCTCTCCCCCGATGCACAGCCGCTGGATGACGCGTGCCCCGTGATCTGGGAGGCGCGTCAGCAGCCTCGCGTCTGGCTGGTGGGAAGAACGGGCGACGAGGCAGGCATGGAACGGGCATCGGCCTCGACGTGGATGCTTCGCGCCGTCGAGAGCAGTGGACTGGTTCCCCAGATGGTGGATCCCGCGTCGCTGGCGCTTCGATCGGCCACGGGCGTGGACGCGATCATGGTCGGTCGGCCCGATCTGGTCGACTCGGCGGGATGGGCCTGGCTTGGCCGGTTCGTGGACGACGGCGGCACGCTGTTGCTCATGCCTTCGGCCGATCGACCGGAGCAACCCTGGCTTGTCGACGCATCCCGACCGCTGCGAGCGGATCTGGCCTCGTGTGGAGCGGCGCAGGCGTGGACAGGCCGGCTTGCCGCCACGCAGCCGCGAAGCGCCCTGCTTTCGCTCCTGGGTGCCGAGGTGGACCCGTTGGCGGAGCCCGTCCAGGTCACCCGTCGACTCGCCCTTGCCTCGCTGGCAGGGTCATCGGAGGTCATCCTCCGTTTCGAGGATGGCTCGCCCGCCATGCTGATGCTGGGTGACCGGGCTCGTTCGGGCACCCTCCTCATGCTGGCCATGCCGACGGATCTTGGCTGGACCGACCTTCCTCTCAAGCCGCTCATGGTTCCCCTGATGCAGGAATCGGTCCGTGCAGGCATGTCCATGACGGCCAATCGTCGTCGACTGGCCGTCGCACAGGTCGCGTCGCTGGGCCCCTCCGCCGGCGGTGGCGTGCTTCTTCCGTCCATGGAATCCATGGGTTCCGCGGTCGAGATCGATGCGGACGGTCGATCACGTTCACCCCTGCCCGCACCCGGTCTCTGGAAGCTCAGGCGGAAGGATGGTTCCGAGACCTGGTACGCCGTGCAGCTGGACCCGGCCGATGCCGACATTGGAGGGATCGATCGCGCCAGTCTGCTGGCGTGGGAGCAGGCGCTTGGCGACTGGCGATGGACGGATGAAACCCAGGCCGGGATCGAGGGTGGAACCCGAACGGAATCGCCATGGACCTGGGCGCTCCTGCTGATCGCCCTGGCCTGCCTGCTGATCGAGACACCGTGGTCGCGGCGCGGAAGTCCGCGCCGATCACTCGAGGTGCAGTCGGCATGATCGGTGGACTGCAGGACATGCTGGGCATGCCACCCGAGCTGGCCGACCAGCCGTGGCAGCTGGTCTTCCGGCTTCAGCCCCCCGGCTGGGTGCTGTTCCTGATGCTGATCATGTGCCTGCTGGTGGCCGGCTGGGGCTACATGCGACTGCGGGGTGGAAGGCCCGCACGCATCGCCCTTGCGGCGACGCGATGTCTCGCGCTCCTGCTGGTGATCGGTCTCGCCCTGCAGCCCGTGGTGGAATGGCCCCGGGAGAGGCAGGAACCCGACGGCGTGCTGATCCTCGTGGATCGAAGTCGAAGCCTGATGGTCCGGGACGAGCGGGGACCGGACGGAGAACGGCGATCCCGCGAGGAACGCGTGCGCGAGATCCTGAAGGATCCCGTCTGGGACCGGATCAGGGCTTCGCACCCATTGCACTGGTTCGGCTTCTCCGGAACCACCACGCCCCTGGGTGATCCGACCACGCCACCGACCGTCACGGGTTCACGCACCCTGCTCTCCGCATCGCTCCAGGAGGCCATGCGATCCATGGAGGGACGGCTGGTGGGCTCGGTGGTGATCCTCTCGGATGGACGAAGCCAGGATGCCATCGATCCCGCGCTGATGGCCCTGCTGCGCCGCGAGGGTGTCTCGGTCTTCGCCATGCCCCTGGGCGATCCACAGGGTTCCGCGGATCGCTCGATCGTGGAGGTGGAGCACCCCCAGCGAGCCTTCGCGAAGGACCATGTTCCCGTGCAGGTCACTCTCTCGGCGCCAGGGCCGGTTCGGGTCATGCTTCGGGACCGCGCGTCAGGCCAGGTGCTGGATCAAGCCGAGGCACGCAAGGATGCCGACGGACGCCTGCGCGTCTCGCTGACGGGTCGGCATCCGGGTCAGGGCAACATGCAATGGGAAGTGGTCCTGGACCCCATGGGTGGCGATGCGGATCCGGGCAACGACCAGCGGACCATCGACATCACTTCCGTCGATCGACCCATCCGCGTGCTCTATCTGGATGGTCGCCCGCGATGGGAGTTCCGCTATCTCCGCAACATCCTGCTGCGCGAGGAAGGGATGGAGAGCTCCATCATGCTGCTCTCCGCCGATCGTGACTTCGCCCAGGAAGGCACCGCGCCCCTGGCGAGACTGCCGGTCACGGCGGAGGAGTTCGCTCCCTTCGATGTCATCATGATCGGTGATGTGCCCTCGGGATTCCTGGATGCTGAGCGACAGCGGATCATCCGTGAGCAGGTTGCCCGTCGAGGATCGGGCCTGATCTGGATCGGTGGCGAACGATCCACGCCCGCCTCCTGGGAAGGCGCCCCGCTGGAGGATCTCCTGCCGCTTCGGGGATCCCTGGATCTTCCACGGTGGGACGAACCCATTCTGCTGCAACCATCGACCGAGGCGAACCGGCTGGGTCTGCTCATGCTGGGCGATGTCCAGACACCCTGGCCCGAGGAACTGGGCGTTCACGCTGAGCCATGGGCTCGACTGGAATGGGCCCAGCGCATCGATGCGGATCACCTGAAGCCGACGGCGGAGATCTGGGCGACCGCCGATCGCGTGAAGTCCGATGGAGCGTCGGAACCCACCACGATCCCGCTCATGCTCGCCATGCGCTATGGCGCTGGAACCTCGGTCTACGTGGCCACGGACGAGACCTGGCGATGGCGCTACGGTCGCGGCGAGACGCTGCAGGAGCGATTCTGGGTGCCCATGATCCGGCACCTCGCCAGGCTGGGCCTGCGCACCGATCCTGGCCAGACCTCGCTGGTGATCGAACCTTCCACGTGTGCCACGGGGCAGCCGGTGCGGATCACCGTGGATGGAGGAGGCCGCATCCTGGTCGATGAGGTGGTGGTGGAGGCTCGATGGAAGGATGGCGTGGATGTGCGCGAGATCCGCCTGCGTGCCGAGGGTGATGGTCGATTCGGCGGCACGTGGGCGCCCGAGCGCGAGGGTGGCTGGACCTTCCGGATCACGCAGCCGAGACTGGATGGGTTGGACGAGGCATCGCTTCAGGTCCGATCCGAGGATGCCGAGGCCAGGGACACCACGCCGGACCATGGCGCCCTGTCGATCCTGGCACGGGATTCCGGAGGCGCCATCATTCCGCCGGCGGAGATCGGATCGCTGGATCGGAGACTGCCCATGAAGGCGGTGACCATCCGCCAGCCGATCCAGATGCCGCTGTGGGATCGGTGGTTCATCTACGCCATGCTCGCCAGCCTGCTTGCCATCGAATGGCTGGGTCGAAGGGTCCTGCGACTTGCGTGATCTGTCGCGTTTCCATGGCTTTCCATGGGTTTCCCGGGCTGGATTGCTAGGCTTTCCCCAGTGTCATCCACGCTGCTGAGCTGGGTCCGTTCGGTGCACCGCAAGGTGCTCGCGATCCATCGGCTGCAGGCCATCGCCTGGCATGGCACCACGATCCTGCTTGTCCTGGCGGCACTCATCCTGCTCGACTGGCTGATCCGTTGGCCATGGCCCATTCGCACCCTCCTGCTGGCGGGACTGCTGGTGGCCTGGGTGCGGGCCATCCGGTCGATCATCGTGTCCCACTGGGTCCATGCGCCCTCGCTTCGGGCCGTGGCCCTTCGCCTGGAACGCCTCGAACCCGGATTGTCCGGCGTGCTGACCAGCGCGATCGAGTTCCAGGCCCAGGGTGCGGGGCCCGGCCAGCGTCTGGCGGATCAGGTGATCCAGGGCGCCACACAGGCATGGCAACGGAGCAGGCCAGCTCGACATGCCCGGGCTGCCGGCGCGGTGGTGGCGGCCACGCTGGCGCTGCTGGCCATGCTGGGTTCCATCGCCATCATGGAGCGACAGCCCGAGATGGTGCGGGTTGGACTTCGTCGGACGCTCACGCCATGGACACAGGATCGCTGGCCTTCCCGTGTCGAGATCGACGCCACACCGCTTCCGGACGTGGTGGCTCGGGGCGCATCGATCGATCTGCAGGTGCGCATCCCAAGGGGCGAACGTCCGGATCTTCGGGTGCAGGCCCTGTGCACCATCGAGGATGCCGGCGGGCGAAGGACGGAGCGTCGCATCGACCTCACTCGACAGGCCGATGGATCCCACGCGCGAGGCATTCCAGCCGAGGGTGACAGGCTTTCCATCCAGCTGGTGGCGGGTGATGCCGCCACCGATGTCCACTCGATTCGCGTCGTGACCGCTCCGGTGGTGGTCGAGGGCACCATGCGTGTCGAACCACCCATGCACGCCAGGCACCTGATCAAGCCGCTGCAGGCCTCCTGGAAGGGCGTGGATGCGGGCGACTTCTCCGGAGTGCTCGAGGGCAGCGAGGTCACCCTGGATCTGACGCTGGCCGCGCCAGCGCCCGATGCGGGCACCCTGGATCCAGCCAGGGCAGCCTTGACCATCACGGGTGACGCGAATCCACCCCAGGTGGCGGTCAACGTCATCGACCCGACCCACTGGCAGATCCGCTGGCAGGCCTCAGGTCCAGCCGAGGTCCAGGTGCGGCCATGGGGCGCGGATGGCGTGCAGGCACCCGCTCCGCTTCGCGTCACCGTGAACACCATGCCGGATCGTGCCCCGACCGTCTCCATCACCGATCCATCCGCCGACGAGATCGTGACGCCACAGGCACGCCTTCCATTCGTGGTGGAAGCCAGGGATGACCTCCAGATCGTCGAGGCTGGATGGCGGGTGGACCGGCAGCAGAGATCGGGCGAACCGGAGCCCGTGCTGCTGAAGCAGATGGCTCGTCCGATCGGTGCCGTCGAGGCCAGGCTGGAGGGTGCGCTGGACATGCCCTCGCTGCAGGTCCGCACTGGAGACACGCTCCTGCTGCGAGGCACCGCGCTGGATGGCATGGAGAGCCAGGGTTCGCCGCGCGGCGTCATCCTGGGCGAACCGCGGCGCATCCGCGTGGTCGATGCACCGACGATCGAGAAGCAGGTGCGCCAGCAGGCGGAAAGCCTTCGCCAGGTGGTGACCCGCCTGGAGCAGGCCCAGGAGGAACTGGAGCGAGAGAAGGACGCGGACATGGCCACCCGGTCGCAGGCCGCGCTGGGCGAGCGGATCCGGCAGGCGCAGGAGGCGGCGTCACGCCTCTCCGAGCGCATGCGGCGGAACGGCCTGGAGGAGCAGGCCCTGGCCGAGGCGCTGCGTGAAGCCCAGGAGGCGGGGAACGAGGCGGCAGGCAGGTCGGATCAGGCCACCACCGCTCTTCGCCAGGTGGCTCGTGGCGATGCCGCCGCCACCTCACAGGCCAGCCAGGCACAACGGGGTGCTCAAGACGAGCTTCGCCGCATGGGCGAGGCTCTGGAGCGGGACGACCAGACGGTGGGTGCCCAGCGTCGGGCCGAGCGGATCGCCGCGCAGATCGAGGGCCTTCGCCGCGATCTGCAGCAGGCCTCCCGAGGCACCGAGGGTCGCATGCCCGAGGATCTCACCGCCGATCAGCGTCAGGCCCTGCAGACGCAGGCGGAACGGCAGCGAGCCCTTGGCGAGGAGATCCGCTCCATGCTGGAGGATCTTCGTGCCGCCGCCACCGTGGCACGCCAGGGTGATCGGGCCCAGTCACGATCCCTGCAGCAGGCCGCGGAGGAGGGTGAGCGATCCCAGTCCGCCCGGCGCATGGACGAGGCCGGTGATCGGACGGACCGGAACCAGACCACCGCGGCGGATCAGTCCATGCAGGCGGCAGCCGAGGGTCTGGAGCGCGTGCAGCAGGCGCTGCGCGAGGATCGTCGCGCCCGCACCGAGGAACTTCGTCGGCGCATGGCGAGCCTGGTGGAGACGCTCAAGGCCCTTGTCGTCGAGAGTGATCGGCTTGCGGGATCGATCGAGAGCTGGATGGGTGATCGGGGCCAGCCCACGGACACCATCGAGTCGGCCCTGATCCAGGTGGCTCGCAACACCGGCGCCGCGGCGGAGGAGGCCGCGGATGGAGGCAACACGCTCCGCAAGGCCGCCGGTCTCATCCTTCGATCACTCGAGCGCCAGCAGGCGGCGCTCGAGGCCATCCGGCAATCACCCATCGCAGCCGAGGCGTCACGTGATGCGATGCGTCGATCCACGCAGCTCCTGCGGGAAGCGCTTGCCGACGTGCAGGAGAACCAGAAGCGGGAGGTGGAGCGGCAGGCCGAGCGAGAACGCAAGGAACTGGGACGGATGTACCAGGCCCTGGCGGAGGCGATCCTGCGGATCCGGGAGACCGTGGCCACCACCATCCCGCCCCAGGGATCCCGGATCGATCGCAGGGGTGCGGCCAGCCAGCGCGAGCAAGGCTCCCTGCTGCAGGACCAGAGACAGCGGTTCGAGCAGGGTCCGATGGCCTCGCCGCTGGTGGCCGAGGCCGAGGTGTTCAAGTCGATCCACTCGCGCGTGCACGAGGGCATGGTCGAGGCCGGCATGGCGCTGCAGGACGCGGCGGCCCGAGGAGCGACCATCCGAACGCTCGATGGGGTGGTTGCGGGACTTCGGGCGCTTGCGCAGGCCATGCAGGATCCCGAGCCGGGCGAGGATCCATTCATGGACGCCCAGGCCGGAGGTTCACCATCGATGGGAGGCGGACAGCAGGCGCCATCGGCCGCCCTGCCGCCGATCGCCGAACTGCGCCTGGTGCGCGAGATGCAGGCTCACGTGAACACGCTGACGCGGGACCTGGGCCAGGCACGCGCCTCAGGGCAGTCGGTGGACGATGCCATGCGCGAGGCGGGTCGTCTTCAGGATGAGGTTCGGAGACTGGGCGAGGACTGGATCGATCGCATGAAGCAGCGCGAGCCCACGCAGGGGAACGGACCGGCGGAATCCCCGGATGTGCCAGAGACTCCCGAGGCGACCTCCCCCTCGTTTGGATGGAATCAGGAGCCACCCGCGGCTCGTCCTGCCGTCACTCAGGCACCCGAGCGCACCGATCCACCGGCACCCACCACCCCACCATCGCCTCCCACTCCGCCATCAGGCGGTGGTTCACTGGATGACCTGCTGGGCATTCCCGGTGATGGAGGCGCCACCGATGCAGCCAACCAGAAGCGGAAGGACCTTCTCGAGAAGTCCCTCAAGCGGGAGGATCTGGATGATCTGGCGAAGTCCGCGATGGAGAGCATGCGACGGGCCTCGCGAATGATGGTGGAGCAGGCGGATGGAGGACTTGGGACGCAGCGAGCGCAGACCCAGGCGCTTGCCGATCTCGACGCGCTGCTCGATGCCGCCACCCGCAACCAGAAGCAGCAGGGATCCAGGTCGTCATCCAGTTCCAGCCAGGACAAGGCGTCCCGGGCAGGTCAACCCAAGGGTGGCGCTCCAGAACCCACCTCCCGACCCGCATCCACGGGCGCAGAGGCACAGGCCACGCGACCACAGGCTCGGCCGGGCGAGGCACAGGGTGAGCCCCAGCCTCCCACGGAATCCTCCGTGACCAGCGAGGGCACGCTGGAGGAAGGTCGAAGCGAATGGGGCAACCTGCCCCCGAGGATTCGCGAGATCCTCTCCCAGTCGCGCCGTGATCGGGTCAGTGCGCTCTACCAGCAGGCCACCGAGGCCTACTACCGACGCCTGGCCGAGGAGCGTCAACCTTGATGGTGACCACTCTCCTGCTCGCGGCTCTCCTTGCACAGGCCGTGCCGCCTGCGGCCACGCCGCCCGCCGCCCAGGGCATTCCCATGGGCGAGCCCGAACCCGGACGACCCGTTGCCGCCGGGGACAGCGCGCAGAACAGCCCACTGGTCTCCGAGATGACGCCGGAAAGCCACGAGGCCACTCGACGAGGGCTTCGATACCTGGCCAGCCTGCAGAACGACGATGGATCGTTCGGTCAGGGACGCTTCGGTCGCCATGTCGCCGTGGCCGCGCTGGGCGGCCTGGCGTTCATGGCCGATGGCAACCTGCCGGGCCGGGGACCCCATGGCGAGCGGGTGAGGAAGGCGCTTGATTTCGTCCTTCGCCATGCCACCGAGACGGGACTGCTGGTCGCCGAGAACAGCCATGGCCCCATGTATGGGCATGGCTTCGCCACCCTGTTCCTGGGCGAGATCTACGGCATGGGCTCGGAGGACCCGCGCGTGCGCGATGCCCTTGTCCGCGCCGTGGAGCTCATCGTGAACAGCCAGAACGAGGAGGGTGGATGGCGCTACAACCCGGTTCCCTATGACGCTGACGTCAGTGTGACCATCTGCCAGGTCATGGCGCTGCGAAGCGCCCGCAACGCGGGCATCAAGGTGCCTCGCGAGACCATCGATCGGGCGGTGAACTACATCCGCAACTGCCAGAACGGCGATGGTGGATTCCGCTACATGAGCACGCAGGGCGCCAGCGCGTGGCCGCGAACCGCCGCGGGCGTGGCCACGCTCTTCTATGCGGGCGTGTACAGCGACCAGTCCATCGATCGGGGTCTTGGCTATCTCCAGGAACAGGCGACACCCAATGGCATCGGTCCCAACGCCGAGGCCCACTACTTCTATGGCCACTACTACGCCGTGCAGAGCATGTATCTGGCCGGTGGCGCCTGGTGGCAGGGGTGGTGGCCTCGAATCCGCGATGAACTGGTGGCCACCCAGAACGAGCAGGGTGGATGGTCCGACTACCAGGCTGGACCCGCGTATGGTGCCGCCATGGGCCTGATCGTGCTGCAGATGCCCAAGCGCTACCTGCCGATCTTCCAGAAGTGATGCGCCTTCTCCTGCCCACGCTCGTCCTCTGCGTTCCGGCGCTGGCCGGTGAGCCCCGGATCAGCGTGGTCGACACGGATGGGATCGTGCAGCACCCCACCGCCGCGTCGATCCAGGATCTCTCGGACACCTCGTGGCCCGACTGGCGAGGCATGTGGATCGATTCGGATGTCACCCTGTTCGAGCCGACGCGAAGCGCCTGGCGACTGCTCGATGGCCAGTGCGTGATCGGCGCCTTCATGATCGAGGCGGATCGGCAGAACTGGTCCTCCGAATCGCTGGGGATGCTGCACCTGGATCTGGAGCGGACCCGCACGATCGGCCCCCTGTCCGCACGGAGTCTCCCCGACCCCGTCTCGGACCAGCTCCACCTGGTGAATGGCGATCGCATGGAGGGCTTCATCACGGGGCTCGACGGTGATCGTGGCGTGGGCATCGAGCGCAAGCGAGGCCCCGGTGCGACGGCGGAGGTCTCCTGGCACCCCTTCAACAGCATCATGCTGCTGCAGCTGTCGGGTCGTGGCGAGCCCGGGTCGGGCTGGCGGATCTGGCTCCGGGATGGATCGATCGTGGACGTGGCGGGCTGGAGCCGGGACAAGGCGATCATGCGCCTGGATGGACTCCACCTTCCCGGCGCGGCGAAGAGCATCTCGATTCCATGGTCCATGATCCGCGGCATCCGCCCCCCCGTGGGTGGCGTGCAGGCCTTGGCCGGACAGCCATGGTCTGCGGTCGGTGGCGAGGAGCAGGGTCGGCTGGTTCCCGCGGGCACTCGAGCCACGGGTGATCGGATGCCGCTGGACCTGCAGGCGGTCGAGCTCAATGGCCCCGGGCGGTTCCGGTGTGGATTGCAGCCCGGCGGCTGCCATGTGCATCTGATGATCGAGATCCCCGGGCCGCTGCGTGCCATGGGTGGTTGCACCGTGATCCTGCGCGAGGGTTCACGGGAAGTGGCCCGGACCGTGCTCGATGCCACGCAGCCGACCATGACATGGAGAGGAAAGTTCACACAGGACGCCATGGAGATCGACGTGCAACCCGGACCAGGCGGCGCGCTGGGCGGCACGGTGATCGTGCGGCAGGCCTGGCTGGTCCCGATCACGTCGCAGGCGATCAAGGCGCCACCGGACGCCACGAACCCCTCCACCACCGCTCCAGCGCCGCCTGCGCCGCCGCAGGATCCAGGCTGAAGCGAAGGGCGCCGTCGCGGCAGGTCACGCCGCGCGGAGTGCCCGACAGCACATCACCCAGGCGGTCACGCTCGAATCTCCGGCGCGCGGTGCTCTGCAGGACATGTCTGGGCATCACGTGCCTGCAGAGATCCAGGGCCATGGGTCTCCAGCCACCATGATGAGGCAGTTCCATGGCCCATGGATCCTGAATGTCCCGCCGAACCAGGAGCCGGGCGATCGCCTCGTCCTGCGCGTCGCCCAGCAGCAGCGCCACGGGACGCAGGGGCTCGTCGGGATGCGAGATGCCGAAGCACAGGCTGCCGTCGTTCACCGCACGGGGCCGAAATCCCGCGGGTGGATGCAGGGCGGTCCAGGTGAGCCTGTCCTGACTCAGCACGAAGCCCTCGGATGCGAATTCCACAGGCACCCCCCGTTGCCCAAGCCAGGTCAGAAGCGTGCCCTGTGCGGTGTCGGCAGCGGCATGCTTCCATGCATCGGTCACCACGATCCGGTCCACGGGCATCTCCATGACCACCTCGGGCACCGCGGAGAAGTGATCCAGGTGGGGATGGCTCAGCACGATCGCCTGCAGGCGATCAACGCCCATCGCTCGCAGCGCGGGGATCACCACATGGGAGCCCGCGGCATCCATGGAGATCGATCCGGCATCGAAGATCACGTTGGAGGTGCCGGACTGGATCAGGTGCACGCTGCCATCACCGATGGCCAGCGCGGTCCACTGGAACGGCGGCTGGTGCGTGTCGCTGGATGTCCGGCCGACTCCCGGCGCCAGGCAGGCCCACGCGGCGAGCAGCGCCAGTGCGGACAGGCCGACCCATCGTTTGCGCGCGTGCCTGGACTTCCACACGGCGAACACCAGCCCCAGTGCCAGCACCGCCCACCACCATGGCATGGTCGGCATGGCGATCCTGCACCCGGGCAGCAGGCTTGAACTCTCCACCAGCCACAGGAAGGTCCAGCCCTGGATCCAGAGCAGGTGCCCAAGCACCAGGTCCAGTCCGGGCACGAAGCCCAGGATGGCCGTGACGGAGGCCGTGATGGTCAGCGAGGCGGCAAGCGGTCCAAGACCCGTGCTGGCCAGCGCGCACCAGGGACTCACGCTTCCAAACCACGTCAGGGTGATCGGCGTGGACACGATCCATGCCGCGACGCTGGCCGCAAATGCCACCCGGAGACCCCACAGGCGCGGAACCCCAAGCAGCTCCAGCACGCGCTCCACCGGACCACTGCCATGCCGAAGTGCAAGCACCGCGGCGTAGCTGAGCTGGAACCCGGGATTCCATGCCATCCATGGATCCATGACCAGCGTGCCCACCGCCGCGGCCGAGAGCAGCCCATCCGCGCGCCACCCGCGAGCCATGGCCATCGACGTGCCCGCCAGGACACCCGCCACACCTGCCCTGAGCACCGAAACCTCCACATCGACGGCGGCGAGGAAGAGAAGGCCCAGCGTGGCCAGGCACCAGCCGCGCAGTGCACCAGGCACACCCAGCAGCTCCATCACCACCACCGCTGCACCAAACAGCACCGCGACATTGAAGCCGCTGATCGCCAGGAAGTGACTCAGGCCGGTGGCGGCGAACGTGGTTCTCAGGGATGCATAGCCCGGTCGCTCGCGACCCGAGGTCATGGCCACCACGAGCGTGGCCACGCGGTCCGCGGGCTTGGCGGGCATGCCACGCACCATGTTCTCGTCGATGCGTTGCTGAAGGGCATGCCGAAGTCGCCACCACCACGGGGCTCGCCCGGTTCGTTCCGGGATGCATTCCATGCGGATGGATCCGGCCAGGCCCGTGCGCCACGCGCGGGCGAGGCCATCCAGTTCACCCGGATTGACGGCCATGCGGGGAGAGGTCAACCAACCCGTGCATGCCAGTCGGTCGCCCGGAACGAGGTGAGGGGCGGGTTCGGGAATCCTCAGATGAAGCATGCCCTCGGCAGGCTCGCGACCGTGCTGGTGTTCCCAGGCTTGCAGCCGGGCCCGGGCATGCCACGACGGTCGGTCGCCATCCACCTGGAAGCGATCCAGCACATCCTGATTCGCCCGATCGGAGGGCCGAAACGGTTCCAGCAACTCGACGTGCGCCCGAACCAGGGCGGGGTCCTGGCTCACCATGCCCGTGGCGTCGGCCGGATGCACTCGCTGGGTCTCCATGCACGCGGAGATGAAGCCGATCAGCGGCGGCATGGACATGACCACGATCAGGCCCACCGTGCGTCGGTCTCGAAGACACCACCCCAGGGCCGCCAGCACCATGCCGGCAACGAACATCGCATCCACCCAGGCATCGGTGGATGGATGCACTGGCGCAGCCAGGCCCGCACAGGTGCCCGCGAAGAGCAGGATGGCGATCAGCAGCCCAGCGCCCGCATCATGCATGCGGTCAGCATGACGCTTGTTCCCGGGTCACCCGGAACTTGAGGCCCTTTTTCAGCCGGAGACGACGCGCCGAAGCAGGTCCAGCACGCGTCGACCATCGAGCAGGTCTCGGGCCATGCCCGCGGCATCCCGCCACGAGAGGCGGTGCCCACCCGTGACGATGGCGATGGCCGCGTTCATCACGAGCATGTCCAGGCGACCACCGGCATCGCGGCCCTGCAGCAGATCCTGCGCCATGGTCACGGCCTCGTTCAGGCTGTGTGCCGGTTCGGGGGGCGTGGACCGGACCTCGATCCCGAACATGGCCGGTTCCAGCGTCCCCTCATCGACCACGCTGCCCCGGTCCACGTGCACGAAACGGGTCGGTGCGCACACGCTGGCCTCGTCAAGACCATCCTCCGCGTGCAGCACCATGGCCTGCACGCAGCCGCGCCGGGCCAGGGTCTCCGCCACGGGCTGCAGCAGCCGTGCATCCCAGACGCCCACAACCTGTCGCAGCGCACCCGCCGGATTGCAGAGCGGCCCGACCACGTTGAAGAGGGTCGGCACCGACATGCGGCGTCGGACCGTGGCGGCGTGGACGCCCCCGGGATGATGACGCGGAGCCATGCAGAAGCAGAATCCCGACGTGTCCAGCATGTTCGCCTGCACGGTCGGCTCCGCTTCCATGGGAAAGCCCAGTGCGGCCATCGTCTCCGCGCTTCCGAATCCCGTCCGTGAGCGATTGCCATGCTTGGCCACGGGACAGCCGGCCGCGGCCGCGACCAGGCCGGCCAGGGTGCTCGCGTTGAAGACCTTGGGGGCGCCACCCGTGCCGCACGTGTCCAGGATCCGCTCCGGCGACGTGCGCGTGGGCACCAGCCGTGCGCGTGACATCAGGGCCTGCATGCATCCAAGAAGTTCATTGGGCGAGGGTGTCCGGAGAGCGAAGGCGCCAAGCCACCGAGCCAGCGGTGCCTCGTCCACCATGCCATCAAGGACCAGGCCCATGGCCGCCTCGGCCTCCGAGGCGGTGTGCGAACCTCCGCCCTCGATCTGGGCCACGAAGGCCAGGAACGCGTCGGAACCGGATGGGCCTGGCGTGCCGTTCACTTGGCGTACACGGTGAGCAGTCGCTGCACCTTGACCTGATCGGGGTTGATCTGCAGGGACTTGCGGAAGGCCGCCCGCGCCTGCTCCGCCAGCGTCTCATCCTGCCTCTGGCCCTGCAGCCACTCGTTCAGCAGATTCACGCCGACGCCGTTCCAGGCCGGCCAGTGACGGCCATCCACGCGAACCGCCTCGCGATAACTCTCCAGGCTTCGGCTGTAGTCGCCCAGGCGGAAGTACGCCCAGCCCAGTCGCTCCCAGCTGCTGGCGGAGGGCGAGACCCGGACAAGCAGGTTGGCCGCGTTCACCGCCTCGCGGTACCGCTGCCCCTGGGCATAGGCGTTCAGCAGGTTCATGAGCAGCTGGGGTGTGGGCTCCATCAGCTCCGCCGCCATCTCGTACTGCGTGATCGCGTCGGCCGCGCGTGAGGCCCGCTCATAGGCCACGCCCAGGTTGATGCGCGCCGGACCGGAATCGGGCTTGAGCTTGACCGCCTTCTCCGCGTAGGTGATGGCGCTGTCCGCCTGATCCAGCTGCAGGTAGGCCGTGGCCATGTTCAGGTTGGCGTCGAAGTCATCGGGCTTGATGAGGAGCGCGCGGTGGTAGCTGCGGATCGCGTCGAGCAGTCGGTTCAGCACCTGCAGGGCCTTGCCCCGGCCGAAGTGGGCATCGAAGTTCTGGGTGTCCAGGCCCACCGCGTTGGCGTAGGCCGATTCCGCCTGCTCCCACTGCCGCAGGTCCGTGTGCACGTCACCCACGCCCACCCAAGCATCCGGGAGCTTGGGGTTCTCGCGGAGGACCTCCTCGAAGAGCGCCAGGGCCGCGTCGTAGTCGCCGCGATCCAGGCGAGACCGGGCCTTGGTCAGCGTGGCCTCCTCCGCGGGACTGGGTCTGGCTGGACCGCCGCCTGCCGGCGCCATGGGCATGGGCTGCTCGCCACGGATCTGCTCGAGCGTCCGCGTCTTGCACCCGGTCAACACTGGAATCAGGGCCAGCAGCAGCATGGCCGCCACCCGGATCGCCCGGCGTGCACCCTTGCCCGTCATCGAGCGCAGGCGGGCGGCGTTCTCGCGGTCCCATGGTTGGCCACGGAAGGAACCCTCCTTGGGCGTCTCCAGGATCATGGGGACCCTGGCCCAGGCCCGTCGCTTCAGGATGGCGGCGAAGGCGCTGGTTCCGCACGCGCCATCGCCGATGTGGGCGTGCCGATCCTTCCGGCTTCCGCAGGCCCCGACCGAATCATTCAGGTGGAACACCAGCACATGGCGGTCGCCCAGGTCGCGCGAGATGCGCTGCACCACGGTCGCCGCCGCCGAGGCCGTGTCCATGCGATACCCGGCGGCCACCGCATGGCAGGTGTCGATGCAGAAGCCCACCCGATCGGGATGACGGACCATGTCCCGGATGATGGCCAGATGCTGGAGCGTGTACCCCAGCGTGGTTCCGGCGCCCACGGTGTTCTCCAGACAGGTGACCACGCGATACCCCGGAAGATCCGCATGCAGCGCATCCAGGGATCGGGCGATGCGTCGAAGCCCCGCACGCTCCTCCTCCGAGGGTTCGCGCTCGAGGTCGTTGGGCTCGCGGGTGGGGCGCGGCGAGCCCAGATGCGCCCCGGGGTGCATGACGCAGAGACGGATTCCCAGCCGCTCGCATCGTTCCAGCTCGCTGCGCTGCAGGGCCATGGAGCGGCTGCGCGCGGCATCCTGGGGATGGGCCAGGTTCACCAGGTAGCTGTTGTGGCTGACGGCACGGTGGTCCTCGGGATCCGACCAGCCCGCATCGCGCAGGGCCTTGAACCACGCCTCGATCTCCGTCGCCCCGGGCTCCTTCGGATGCCATTGCCGCTGGTTGGCGGTGAACACCTGCACGCAGTCCAGACCAAGGGCCATGGCCTCACGAACCGCATGCGCAGGTCCTCCGGCGGCGCTGCAGTGGCTTCCAATGCGGGGCATGTCACGCCCCCTGCGTGTCGAGCGCCTTCGCGGCAGCCACGATGCGTTCGGCCGTGCGCACGGCGGCGAACCCAGCCTCCGCATCGACGAAGGGCTTGCGTCCGGAGCGGATGGCGTCCAGGAAATCCTCCAGCTGCAGCTTCAGGGGCTCACCAGCCTCCACCTGCAGCGGCTCCATGGACACCAGGTCGAGCCAGTTCATGGCGCTCAGATCCTTGCCCGCCTTGAGCTGGTCTCGGATCTCCTTCATGCGGGTGTCATTGGCGGTCCGGCGGACCACGCTGCCCTTGCGCTCCTGGAAGTCCGCGCTGACGTAGGCGTCGGGCGAGATGAGGCGCATCTTGCGCTCGGTCTTCATGGCCAGCCGGCTCGCGGTCACGTTGGCCACGCAGCGGTGACCATGACGATCCGGCGGGAAGGTGAGGCGGGCGTTGCACACGTCCTCGCTGTCACCGAGCACGCTGACGGCGCTCGCGTCGACCCGCTCTGGCTCGCGCTCCATGAGCATCAGCAGCACGTCGATGTCATGGATCATCATGTCGAGCACCACGCCCACATCCACGCTTCGGAAGGTCATGGGACTGATTCGATCCACCTCCACGAAACGAGGCATGCCGATCCCCAGCCGGCGGATGGCCACCATGACCGGGTCATAGCGCACCACGTGGCCCACCTGCAGGAGAGCGCCGCTTCGGGCGGCGGCGTCGGCGATGGCGCGGGCTTCCTCCACGCTCGGGGCCAGCGGCTTCTCGATCAGGCAATGGATGCCGCGGGCCAGAAGCCTCTCCGCGGCGGCTCGGTGATGGATGGTCGGTGTGGCGATCACCACCACGTCCACGCCGGCGTCGATCAGGGCATCGACCTCGGCATGCCCCCTGCCACCGTACTTCTCCGTCATCTCCGCACGACGATCCGGATCCCGGTCGACCACGCCGACCAGTTCAAGCCCATCGATCTGGGTGCCCAGACGGACGTGGTGCCTGCCCATCCGGCCCGTGCCGATCACGCCATACCGCAGGGTGCCCGTGGCTGACTTCATCCCGGGAGGATAGTCGGGCCAATCAGCTGGGCGTGTGGAATCGGTCGCGTTCACGCTGCGCCCGGCGATGGTCCCGGGCCACGAGCTCGTGGGCATTGGTCAGGCAGTGAGCCATGGCCCAGACCAGCAGCCAGGCCAGGATCACGCCAAGCACCAGTCCGACATTGGAGATCACCAGCAGATCCTGAAGCAGGTCCCGGATGGTGGCCCCCTTCATGTAGCGACCGCGGAAGGCGATGATGATCGGCAGCATCGCGATCATGCCGGACCAGAGCCAGAGACCGGTGGTGGCCGCTCGCGTGATGGTCATGTCGCGCAGATACTCGCCCATGCGACCCACGTGTCGAAGGGTCAGCAGCCATGGCAGCTGGGACAGCACGCCGATCACGTGCGCCGCGGTCATCAGGTTGTCGGCGGGACCCGTCGTCGCCGGCATGGTCACCACGGTTCCGGGCGGGGGATTGGGCGGGATGGCCATGATCGCGCTGACCACGCATGCGGCGTAAGCCAGCCACGGCAGCTGCATCACGGGCAACCAGCGCCGCCACGCGGAGGAGGCATCGAGTTGAAGCAATGTGCTGTCAGGGGCCTCGATCGGCCGCGTCCAGAGCAGGCAGGCCACCGGGACCGCCAGGGCCAGCGGAATCATGGTCCAGCGGGCATCCCACGAGACGCGCAGATCCAGCTGGGCGAGCAGGCCCGGGTTCAGCGCCAATCCAAGCAGGAACGCGACGGTCAGCGCCAGGGCGGCCACCAGGCAGCGCGTGAAGATGGGCTGCACCACCGTGGGTCCCAGAAGGTGCAGTTCTCCCTCCACCCACCGCTCGCGATGGACGCGTTCGTGTCCGCACTCGGGGCAGCGGGTGGAGGCACCCACCAGGATGTAGCCGCACTTCGAGCAGCGTGGATGGGACGGACTCATGCCGTCAGCGTCCGAGAGACATCTCGTGCCCGCATCACGCACTGCACCGCCTGGCGGAACATCCGCAGACCCAGGGGCTCCTGTCGCATCTGTCCCGCCTGCAGTCGGGTCCACCATGGATGCTGCGTCCAGCGCGTGAATCGCTCGGGATGCGGCATGAGACCCAGCACCCGACCCGACGGGTCGCAGATGCCGGCGATGGCGTCCATGCTTCCGTTGAAGTTGTCGTGCGCGTGGTATCGCAGGGCGATCTGGCCCCCCACCCTCAGGCGCTCCAGGGTCGCAGGATCGGTCTCGAAACGGCCCTCGCCATGGGCGCTGGGCATGAGGTCCGCCTCCGGATCCGTGGCGAGGCCGGCGGTCCACACGCAGCGGGTCCCCTCGGGCACCTCCACGCGGGTCCAGATGTCTCGGAATCTCGCGTTGCGGTTCTGGCACAGCGCCACCGTGGGTGCCGCGGCACGATCGGGCCAGTGGCCGGGTTCCGCGCCTGGCAGCAGCCCCGCCTGCACGGCGATCTGGAACCCGTTGCATGGACAGATCATGGGTGTGCCGCGGTCGATCGCGGCAGCCAGCGCCGGATAGACCGTCTCCCGCATGAGAACCGCCATGATGCGGCCCGCGGCGATGTCATCACCGTAGCTGAACCCACCGGGAAGTCCGATCAGGTCGAATCGATCGATCAGCGACGGTGTTCGCCGCAGTCGTTCCAGCAGCACCAGCTCCGGCTCCGCTCCTGCCGCACCGAAGGCCTGCGCCAGTTCACCGTCGCAGTTGATGCCGGGCGCAGTGATCACCAGGGCCCTGGGTCGCGAGGTCATCACCAGCCCTCCTCGCCGGATCGCCAGTCCGCATGAAGCGTGGCCAGATCCAGTCTCTCGCCCGCCACCGCGAGCGTGCCGGTGTCCTCGAATCGACCGATCACCGCATGCGGAATCGATCCCAGGCTTGCCTGCAGATGGGCCAGGCTCTGGGGCTCCACCTCCAGCAGGTAGCGTGATGGATCCTCGGCGAAGGCGCGGGCCCAGGTGTCCAGTCCCGGGGCGGCCGGCATGGCATGCAGGTCGATCCGGAGTCCCACATGTCCCGCGAACGCCATCTCGGCCGCCGCCACCAGTGCGCCCCCCTCGCTGCAGTCGTGCGCGCTTCGGACCAGCCCGGCCTGGATCGCTCCCGCGACCGCTCGGGCCGATGCCGGTCCGATGCGCAGGTCCACCTGCGGCAGGTCCTCCGACCCTGAACGCACGCCCACCCGATGCGCATGCGAACCACCCATGCGTCCGTGCGTGAAGCCGACCATCACCAGCAGGTTTCCCGCGGCCTTGGCATCCATGGTCACGCAGCGGAGGACGTCCGGGACGATGCCCAGGCCCGAGATGAGCAGCGTGGGCGGGATCTGGATGGTCCGGCCCTCGTCGGTCACGAACTGGTTGTTGAGCGAATCCTTGCCGCTGATGAAGGGTGTTCGGTAGGCCAGTGCGGCGTCCAGACACGCCTCGGCGGCCCTGACCAGGCTGCCCATGTTCCGGGGATCGCGGCAAGCGGGCCAGCAGAAGTTGTCCAGGATGGCGATGCGATCCGGATCCGCGCCGACGCAGACCAGGTTTCGCACGCACTCATCCACCGCCGCAAGACCCATCCAGTAGGGATCGATGGCCAGCCCCGTGGCCAATCCGTTGCCGATGGCCACGCCACGCGTGCTCCCGGGCAGCGGCTGGATCACCGCGGCATCACCCGGTCCTGCCTGGGGTCCGACCAGCGGCTTGATCACGCTCGTGCCCTGCACCTCATGGTCGTACTGGCGGATGATCCACGCCTTGCTGGAGATGTTCGGGTGCCGCAACAGTCGTCGCAGCGCCTCGCCCAGGCTTCCTGGCGCGTCCGGTCGATCGATGGCGGCCTGCTGCTGGGCGGACCATGCCGGATCCCAGACCGCCTCGCGCGTCGGCGTGGGCAGGGCCTCGTCCAGGAATCGGGTCGAGATCCTTCCGACCTCGGATCCATGCCACAGCAGCACCAGATCCCGATCCGGCGTGCCGAAGGTGCCCAGGTCGCACCACTCCACCTGATGCGCCTCGCAGACCTGCGCCAGCGCGGGCAGCCGATCGGCCGGCACCGCCAGCACCATGCGCTCCTGGGCCTCGCTGATCCACACCTCGGTGGGGCTGAGGCCCTGGTACTTCAGCGGGGCTCGGTCCAGGTGCACCTCGGCACCAAGCCTTGCGCCCATCTCGCCCACGGCGCTGGAGAAGCCCCCCGCGCCACAGTCGGTCACGGCATGGAAGAGCGGACCACCCTCGCTGTCACGCGCCGCCAGCAGCGCATCCAGCGTCTTCTTCTGGGTGATGGCATTGCCGATCTGCACGGCATGACTGAACTCGTCCGCATGCGTGTCGGTCAGTTCGGCGCTGCTGAAGGTGGCGCCGTGGATGCCATCGCGGCCGGTCCGTCCGCCCATGATCACGATGCGGTCGCCGGATTCCGCCCGCCCCCGGATCATGGTGCGCGGCATCAGTCCCACCACGCCGCAGTAGACCAGCGGGTTGCCCACGTATCGGGGGTCGAACCACACCGCCCCGTTCAGGGTGGGAATTCCCATCCGGTTGCCGTAGTCGCGCACGCCGGACACCACCTGCCGAAGGATCCGCGCCGGTGGCAGGCATCCGCGGGGCACCTGCATGCCCGCGGGCGCCACGCAGAAGACATCGGTGGCGGCGATGGGTCTGGCCACCAGGCCGGTCCCCATGACGTCCCGGATGCACCCACCTGCGCCCGTGGCGGCGCCGCCATAGGGCTCCAGCGCGCTGGGATGGTTGTGCGTCTCCACCTTCATGCAGACGGCGTGGTGATCGTCGAAGGCGATCACGCCCGCGTTGTCCACGAAGACGCTCAGGCACCAGTCGATGGATCCCGCCGCACCGGGCTGGGTCAATCGATGGGTGGCCGCAGCCACCGTGTGCTTGAGCAGGTTCTCCACGATCAGGTCGCCGTTCTCCACGCCATGCCCATCCATCCGGCCAGCGCGGTCGATCATGGAGGGCGAGCCCGGTGCCAGGCCGAGTTCCCTGTAGCGGACCCGGCTCTTGAGCGTCTTGTGGACACAGTGCTCGCTCCAGGTCTGGGCGATGGTCTCCAGCTCGATCTCGCGGGGCTCGCAGCCACGACGCCGGTACTCGGCCTGGATGGCCCGCATCTCCTCCACGCTCAGGAACAGGTGGGCCTCGCGGCTCAGTCGCTCCAGGGCCGCATCATCCAGTTCACGCAGTGGCACCCGCCGCATGACCGCGTCGTGCGCCTTCGCCACGGGGAAGCCCTCCGGTCTCCACGGCGAGCGGTGGACCGCATGCACCACCGGGTT
>RFOC01000001.1 GCA_009926815.1 Planctomycetota bacterium | reverse complement strand
ATCCGCGAGGGCGGACGGCTGAAGGTGTACGGCAGCGGCCTCATCAGCAGCCCCGGCGAGAGCCGTCACTCGCTCGAGAGCGACAAGGTGGAGCGCCGGCCCTTCGACCTGGACCGCGTGTGCGACACCAGCTTCGAGATCGACCACTACCAGCCGATCCTGTACGTGCTGGACAGTTTCGAGCAGCTGCGCGACGCCATGAACACCTACGCGGGCCGGCTGCTGGCGAAGGCGAAGCGCGCGGCGGCATGAGCCGGTCGGGCGGTGGGTTTCGCCTACCCTCCGCGGCATGGCCCGCACCCGAACCGTTCGACGCTCCGCCCGCCCCGCACCCAAGGCCCGTGGCGCCTCCGGGCCAGGGCCGCACATCGATCCGCGCGAGTTCGCGCGTCGACGCGAGCAGGTCCTGAAGGCGATCGCCGGCTCCGTGGGCCTGGTCTTCGCCGGCGACGCCGAGCCAAGCCTGCACGGCCCGTACATGCCGCACGCGCATTTCCGGTACCTGACCGGCATCACCGACGAGCCGGGCGCCGTGCTGCTGCTCGATCCGGGCAACCCCAACCCGGCATGGCGCGTCCGGCTGTTCCTGAAGCCGCTCAATCCCGAGCGGGAGAAGTGGGACGGATTCCGCCACCCGATCAGCGCCGCCCTGAAGGCGCGGACGGGCATCGACGCCATCCATCGGACCGACATGCTGGCCGGGCAGCTGCTCGTCTCCGCACGACGAGCCCGCTCGCTCTCGCTGCTCATGCCGCTCTCGCCGCACACCGCCCCGGTCAGCCCGGACCTCGAGGTCTTCCGACGGTCGTGCGAGCGCATTCCCGGCTGCTCCATCCAGGATCGCTCCCAGCTGCTGGCCCAGATGCGGGCCCGCAAGAGCGACGCCGAGGTGGCGTGCATCGAGCACGCCGGCCGCATCACCGGACTGGGCTTCCACGTGGCCATGGCCACGCTTCGGCCCGGCATGAACGAGTTCGACCTGCAGCGGAACGTGGAGGAGGCGTACCGCGAGGGCGGCGCGCGCGACCTGGCGTTCCCCACCATCGCCGGCGGCGGCTTCAACAGCACGGTGCTGCACTACCACGGCAACGACCAGATGCTGCAGGCGGGTGACCTGGTGTGCCTGGACAGCGGCGCGAAGTGGGCGGGCTACAGCGCCGACGTCACCCGGACGCTTCCGGTGAGCGGGCGGTTCACCGCTCGACAGCGCGAGATCTACGAGCTGGTGCTGAAGGCGCAGCGCGCGGCCATCAAGGCCTGCCGACCCGGTCGTCGTCTGCACCAGGTGGACGAGGCGGGACGGGCGATCATTCGCAAGGCCGGCCTGGCCGACGCCTTCCCGCACGGCATGGGACACCATCTGGGCCTGGAGACGCACGACATCACGCCGGACGAGCCGCTGGCCGAGGGCGCCGTGGTGACCATCGAGCCGGGCATCTACCTGCCCGAGGAGCGGATCGGCATCCGCATCGAGGACGACGTGCTGGTGACCCGACGCGGGCCGCGCGTGCTCACCGGGCACATCCCCAGTGCCATTGCCGACATCGAGCGACTGATGCGACGGTGAGGTGCAGGGCCCGGCGCAGCGAACCTAGGACGAACTGGGCACCGGTGCGGGACGCGTCAGCAGACCGTGGGTCCAGAACAGGACCAGGCTCCACGCCACCGGCACCGCCGCGATGCAGACCGCGGTGCCGATGAGTCCGCGTCCCCAGCGATCACGCTTGCGACCCACGATCTCGCAGGAGACGATCACGAAGAGCACGAGCGCGAACTTGAAGGCGATCGCGCCAGGCAGGTCCCACGTCTCGATCACCAGGCGGGCCACGGGATTCAGTTCCTCGCCACCCCGCCGGAGAATGTGCCAGGTGAACATGACGTCGGCCGCCGAGAGCAGCAGCAGCCACGCGTATCCGTTCTGGTAGCGCATGGGGGGAGCGCTCAGCCAGGCCGGGTCCGTCCCGGTGCCGCCATCCGGATCCTCGTGCCGCCGCGTGTCCTTCACGAATCCGAGTATGCCATGCCACCCGGCGCCCGGCGAGAGGCATGCTGGACGCATGTCCACGGTCACGCACACCGGCGCGGCGCCCGACGCCACGCGCTCCCATCGCGCCGCGGCCGTGCTCATGGATCATCGTTCGGCCCGCGTGCTCTACCTCGATGCCGACATCGTGGATGGCGGGACCATCGAGACCGACTGGACCCCGCCACGATTCCGGATGCATGACCGCAGCGAGGCGGAGGGCAGCGGGCGCATTCGACCGGACCCCCGCGCCTTCTTCCAGGCCATCGCGGATGCGGTGGGACGAGCCGATCGGGCCGTGGTGGCGGGGCCCGGATCCGCCAAGCTGGAATGGCTGCGATGGGCCGCCGCCCGCCGCCACCCGGCGGCCGACCGGGTCGAGGCGCTGCAGTCGATGGACCGGGCCACCGATGGCGAACTGGCCTCGCTGGCCCGTCGCCTGCTTCACGCCGAGCCCGGCCGTTTCTAGCTTCAGATGACGCTGTCGTGCGAGGGCAGGTTGTGCGCAGGCGCGGTGTTGAGCTGCACCAGTCGCTCACGCTGCACGGTCTGCGCCTGGTCGGGATCGACGAAGTCCGAGTGGCACGACGCCTTGCCCGCGTCGGCTGCCACCGCCTTGCGGGTCTTGGCGGCCAGCCGGTGGATCTCCTCCGGGCTGAGCACGCCTCGCTTCGCCAGGATCTCCTGCTGCTCCGCCGTCAGGGCCGCGCTGCGCACCGGCTTGCCGCGCTCGAAGCCCTCGGCCTTGCCGCTGGCGAACTCCTGGATCTCCTTGCTGATCCGAACGCTGCACCAGTCATGACCGCACATGGCGCAGAAGTCCGTGTCCACGTCCAGATCCTCGTCGTGGTAGGCGCGGGCGGTGTCCGGATCGAAGCTGAGCTCGAAGTGCCTCTCCCAGTTCAGGGCCGCGCGGGCCTTGGTGAGGGCGTCGTCCCGGTCGCGCGTGCCCGGAATGCCCAGGGCCACGTCCGCCGCATGCGCGGCGATCTTGTAGGCGATGCACCCCTGCTTCACGTCATCCTTCTTGGGCAGGCCCAGGTGCTCCTTGGGCGTCACGTAGCAGAGCATGCTGGCGCCGTGCCAGGCCGCGGCCGTGGCGCCGATGCAGCTGGTGATGTGGTCGTAGCCGGGGAAGATGTCGGTGACCAGCGGACCCAGCACGTAGAACGGCGCACCGTGACAGAGCCTGCGCTGCAGCTTCATGTTGAACTCGATCTGGTCGAAGGGCACGTGGCCCGGCCCCTCGATCATGACCTGCACGCCCATGCGCCACGCCCGCTCGGTCAACTCGCCCAGCGTGGACAGCTCGGCCAGCTGGGCGCGGTCGGTCGCGTCCGCCAGGCCGCCCGGGCGCAGGCCGTCGCCGATGCTGAAGGTCACGTCGTGCCTTCGCATCACCTCGCAGATGCGCTCCCAGGCGGTGTACATGGGATTCTGCTTGCCGTGCACCAGCATCCACTTGGCCAGCAGGCTGCCCCCGCGGCTCACGATGCCGATCAGTCGATCCTTGATGAAGGGCAGGTGCTCGCGCAGCACGCCCGCATGGATGGTGAAGTAGTCCACCCCCTGCCTCGCCTGGTGCTCGAGCGTGTCCAGGATGATGCGCTCGTCGAGATCCTCGATCTTCCGTCCGATGATCATGCTGTAGATGGGCACCGTGCCGATGGGCACCGTGCTGTTGCGGAGGATCGCGTCGCGGCATGCGTCCAGGTCGCCGCCCGTGCTGAGATCCATGACGGTGTCGGCACCCCAACGCTCCGCCCACTTGAGCTTCTCCACCTCGTCGGCAGTGCCGCTGCTGACCGGGCTGGCGCCCATGTTGGCGTTGATCTTGGTCTTGCTGGCGCGACCGATCGCCATCGGATCCAGTCGGTGACGCAGGTGCGAGAGGTTGGCGGGAATCACCATGCGACCCGCCGCCACCTCGTCACGGACCTGCTCCGGCGTGAGGTGCCCCTCGCGCTCGGCCACGCGTCGCATCTGCGGCGTGATGGTGCCCAGCCGCGCGTGCTCGAGCTGCGTGACCGGCACGAAGCCCGCCGGGGCCTCCGCACGAACGAACCTGCCCACGGCCGGGTGGTTGTGTCCCCCGCACCCGGTGGCGTGATCGAGTGTCCCCCGGAGACGCCATCCATCGGGCAGGAAGTCCCACGCCGTGCGATCGCTCGCCCCGGGCATGCCCGGGGTGTCAGGACTTGCGAAGGCGAGCGGACCGCCCACGTCGGCAGCCCGGGCGAACGAGCCAGGGCTGGTGCCTTCCAGTTCAGACGAGGGATTCGCCGCACCAAGAAGCGGGAGCGAGATGGACGCGTGATGCACGGTGTTCATGATGCGGCTCTCCTGCCGAAGTCCTCATTCTTGCAATCCGATTCTTCCAAGCCCTGGCCGGCAAAAGCAAGGATCCAAGGGCCCGATGGGATCGGCGGCTGAGTCATGTGACGCTCTGGAGGTGTTCCAATGAACGATCAACGACATTCGCTTGCCTACGCCGGTACGAACCGGATCAGGTTCAGCGGGTGCTTCTCAGCATGGATCTCCGGGATTGACCCATGCGCCCCGAGCGAACGGCGGAGATATTAGCATTCGACGTCACATAGCGCTGTCGGTTTTGCGCATGCGGCTGCAATGCCACCCAGCCGCGTGTCGTTGAACCCCCTTGCTGACGGGAACTCCGGGTTCGGCCTGCGCACCTGACCTCGAATCCTCTCCCCACATGGCCCTGATGCACCTGCCCACGTTTGAACGCGGAACGCTCCCGGAACCCTTCGATCCCGCCGATCTGAAGATCTTCGACGCCCTCCGGGACAACGGTCGCATGAGTGGCCGCGAGATCGCGGAGCGGTCGGGCATCTCGGAGGCGAACGTCAGTCGACGACTGGCCAAGCTGGTCGATGATGGCGCGCTTCGGGTCCTCGGTTTCGTGCCACCCGCGATGATGGGGCTGCATGCCCAGGGTCTGCTGCTGCTTCGCTGCAAGGGCGATCCTGGTCCAAGTGCGGCACGGCTTGCCCAGGAGCCGCATGTCCACTGGTGCGGCACCGCCTTTGGAGCCTTCGACATCATCGTGTACTTCGCGGTGCCCACCCCTGGCGATGTGGTCTCCATGGTTGATCGCATGCTCGGCAGCGACGCCAACCTGAACTCCGTGATGATCGCCCCGATCCTGGAGGTGTGGTCGCCGCAGGCATCCAGACACAGCGGGCCCGTGGTCCCGAAGTCCGATCTGCCGACACCCCACGCGTTCGATGCGGTCGATCGCGGCATGATCCGCCGACTGCAGCACGATGGCCGCGCCAGTTTCGCCGACCTGGCCGATGCGGCGGGCATCTCGGCGACGAGCGCAGCCGACCGGTTCCGGCGCCTGCAGGCGGCGGGCATCATCCAGATCATCGCTCTCCCGGATCCCATTCGACTGGGCAATCTGGTTCAGGGCACGGCGTGCCTGCGAGTCCACGGCTCGCTCCGCACCGTGATGGACGGCGTGGCCAACCTGGGCAAGTCCGGATGGATCCTGAGTGCGGGTGGCCCGTTCGGCGTGATCGCGGACCTGTTCGTGCGCGACGAGGCCGAGCTGAACGCGTGGCGTGCCGCCGTGGGGCAGGTGCCGGGCGTCTCGGGCGTGGAGATCTGCCTGCACCGCTCCGTGCATCGCCAGGACTACGCGTGGGACTTCGTCGACGCGGAACCGGCCGGGAAGTGAACGCCAGCCGGCATGCCGGGCGGATGGAAGCCCGGCGGATCCGTCAGACAGAACCTAGGCTGCAGCGCATGGGCGAGGTCTCGCTGTCATCGATCCGTTCCGCGGCAGATCGGCTGAGGGGTGCCGCTCGCCTCACGCCGCTGCTGGATGGCGGCGAGCTCTCGCGCGAGACCGGCTGCGAGATCCGCCTGAAGATGGAATCCATGCAGCGCAGCGGAAGCTTCAAGTTCCGGGGCGCCTCCAACGCGGTTGCGCTGCTGCCCGAGTCCACGGCGACGCGGGGGGTGGTCACCCACTCGAGCGGCAATCACGCGCTGGCCCTGGCCCTGGCGGCACGGACCCGAGGCTTCCCCTGCACCGTGGTCATGCCCCGTGACGCCCCCGCAAGCAAGCGGCGCGCGGTGGAGGCGGCCGGTGCCGCCATCATCACCTGCGAGCCGACCATGCAGGCCCGGGAAGCCACGCTGGCCGGCGCCGTGGTGGTGCCGCCCTTCGACCATGTGGACGTGATCAGCGGACAGGGCACCATTGGCCTGGAGATCCTGGAGCAGTGGCCCGAGGTGCAGGCGGTGGTGGTGCCGGTGGGTGGCGGTGGACTGGTGGGTGGCATCGCCACAGCCTTGAAGGCGTGCAGGCCGGAGGTGGCCGTGATCGGCGCCGAACCCCAGGCCGTGGATGACGCGGCCCGAAGCAGGACGAGCGGCATTCGGCAGCCACCCACCAACGCGACCACGCTGGCCGATGGGCTGCGCGCGGGCATCGGCGCCCTCACCTTCCCCATCCTGCGCGATCGCGTGGATCATGTCCTGACGGTGGATGAACCCGAGATCGCGGCCTGGATGCGCTTCACCTTCGAGCGCCTCAAGCTGGTGATCGAGGCCAGCGCCGCGGTGGGCGTGGCCGCCGCCACCGGTCCAGCCTTCCGTTCGCTCGCCCGCGAGGCGGGTTGGCGAAGGGTCGCCATCGTCATCTGCGGAGGCAACGTGGATCTGGATCGCCTGCCCTGGACGTGATCAGTCCGGGCCCGGCCCCGCGGTGGGCAGGCTCTCGTCCAGGATGGTGATCAGCCACCCGAAGAAGAGCAGCAGGTGCAGCAGCCCGTGCACCGTGTTCACCCGGCCGCGCATGAGCGTGAGCGACGACACCAGGAAGGTGGCCGCCAGCAGCCCGATGTAGGGAACCTCGAGTCCCAGTTCGGCATCGATGTCGGTGAAGGCCCGCATGGCCAGCACCGCGGGCACGGTGAGACCGATGGTGGACACCGCGCTGCCCAGCAGCACGTTGATCGATCGCTGCATGTCGCCGTGGCGGCTGGCCCGCAGCGCCGCCAGGCCCTCCGGCGCCAGCACCATCATGGCGATGATCACGCCACCGAAGCCGCTGGGCAGGTGCACGGCCTGCAGCATGGCGCCCACCCGGCCCGCCATGCACTTCGCCCCCATCACCACGATCAGCAGCGACACCAGCAGCATGACCACGCTGCGGGTCACCGGCACGGAGGCCCCATGCGCGCCCGAGGTCGAGGTCTCCTCGAGGGCGAAGTAGCCGCGGTAACGCGACGTCTGCATCCACAGGAAGGCCAGGTACACGCCCAGGCATCCCCCGCCCACGAACACCTCCATGCCATCGGTCATCCATCCGCCCTCCTCGCTGGTGGCCAGTCGGGGCAGCACCAGAGCCAGGAATCCCATGGCCACGATGAGCGGCAGGTACATGGACGAGGCATCGGGATTGAAGCGGCGCTCGTGCGACCTCGCGGTGCCCAGCAGGATGCACCCGCCCACGAAACCGTTCAGGATGATCATGAGCACGCTGAACATGCTGTCGCGGGCCACGGTGGGATCGCCGTGACTGCCCACCATGAACGCGCACACCGATGCCACCTCGATGGTGATGGCCGACACGGTCAGCACCACGGTGCCCACGGGCTCGCCGAAACGCTCCGCCAGTCGATCCGCGTGGGCCATGGCCCGGAACGCGCAGAGCACCGTGCACAGCATCAGCCACGCCGACCACAGCAGGCCGGACCCGGACGTTGCGCTGTCGGCGCCCGCCAGTCCGGCCAGGCCCGCGGTGGCGGAAAGGCCGCCGATCACGAGCGCGACATCGGAGAATCCAATCGCGGAAACCCGTCTCAGTCGGAGGTTCATGACGGTACCGTAGCCGATCAGTCCCCCGGACTGGCCTTCGCGTCGATCAGCTGCTGGAGGCGCTCGATCCTCTCCACATGTCGCTGGACCTCGGGCTCGAGCAGTCGCAGGGCCCGGAGATGCCGCATGGCCGTGGCCAGTTCGCCGGCCTCGATGGCGATCGCCGCGGCAAGTTCCCGCGTCGCGGGGTCGTAGCCATCGATGCGAGCGGCCTTCTCCACCGACTGCAGCGCCTGGCGGGTCTGCCCCGCCTCACGCTCGAGTCTGGCGATCTCCAGCGCATACGCCGGGTCACGTTCCTCCAGGGCATCCAGCCGCTGCAGGTGCGGCAATGCCGCCCTGAAATCTCCCGCCGTGCGTGCTGCGGCCGCCAGAAGCTGGTCCGGCCACGGATCGACGGGCCGCGCGTCGCGGTACTGCTCCAGGAACCCTCGCGTGGTCTCGTTGAGTTCGGGCTGGTCCTTCAATCTTCGACGGATCCTCATCTCGAGCAGGTCCGGGTGCGAGGGTCGCTCGGAGAGCCACCCGTCGATCATGGCGTCGGGGATGCGGACCGCGGGCAGCTTCGCCGCGGGCCAGCGTGCCGCCTGCAGCGCCTCGCCCGAGGCGGGCGCACCACAGCCGGCCGCCAGTCGCCTGGCCACCGCGTCCACGCGATCGATCCGGGCCTCGGCCGATCGCTCGCTCAACGCGGGATCGGCCTGCCTGGCCTCCTCCATGAACTGGTCCATCGAGGGACTCGCCAGCAGACCCCACGCCTGGACCTGCTCGCGCGCCCACGGCAGGAAGTCCGCGAAGAACGCCTGCGGATCGATGCCCAGCGCCGACCGCATGGCCGCAGGCTCGTCGTCGCCGGCGCGGTAGCGCTCCAGGAGCCTGGGAATCGCCTCGCGGCCCCATCGGTGCTCGATGTACTGCACCATCCAGTGACCCTGCGCGTAGGCGAGCGGCCGATCCCGGGGCGTCTCGGGCCGGACGAACGCCCACTTGATGCGATCCAGCGTGAAGAGTCGGTTGCCGTCGAGTGCCCGAGCCAGCAGCTCGCAGGTCTGCATGGACCGAGGCCGGTTCTCCACGCGAACCGCCAGCGCCTCGGTGAGCCAGTGCGGGATGCGGTTGTCGGTCTGGCTCAGCGTGACGGTGTGCGCATACTCGTGCCGCAGGACCTCCAGCCAGTCGTAGGTGCCCAGGTGCTTGCGCGGATTGCCGCGGCGAGGCGCCTCCAGGGCGATGACCGGCCCCGTGGAGGCCGCCATGGTGTGGATGCCGGGCATGCCCGTGATCCGGACGGCGAAGAACTCGTGATCCGGCAGGAGCTCGATGGTGGTGCGACCAGCAGGCTCGTGGCCGAACCAGTCGGTCACCTCGCGATGCATGGCTTCCAGCGCCTCGGGCATGCCCTCGGCCACGGCCTCATCCACGCCGGGCTTCACGCGGATGCGGAAGTGCGGCGTCTCGATGGAGCGGTAGCCCGCCATCTCGTCGAGCAGCCAGCGGCCGAACGCGCTCCGCTTGTCGAAGGGATCCCGCTCCGCAGCCTCGGCCAGGGCCGTCCGCGCTTCCGCATCCCGGCCCGTCTGCAGCATGAGCTGGCCCAGCTCGCCCCGAGGCTCGCTCCACGACGGGCGACGCTCGATGGCCTGCCGAAGCAACCGCTCCGCCGCCTCGTACTGCCGATGCAGCGCAAGCAGTCGGCCCGCGGTGGCGGCACCCAGCGCCTGGCCGGGAAAGCGCGCGTCCATCGCCTGGAGCGCGGCGGCAAGGCCCGACGGGTCCCAGCGGCGGGCCAGCAGCGCCGCTCGGAAGGCCATGGGCTCGGGCATCTCGGGCCAGCGCGCCTGCAGGCGATCGAGCACGGCGGCCGCGCCATCGATGTCCTCCGTGAGGAGCAGCCGCTCGACATCGAGCAGATCGGCCAGCGGGTGCTCGGGATTGCAGCGGCGGAGCATGGATGCGGCCCTGACGGCGCCGTCGAAGTCGAAGGCCTCCAGCGCGGCACGCCCCAGGTCATGGATGGCGGAGGAAGCCCGGGGGTCCAGCGCGATGGCCTGCTGCAGCGCGGGCACGCCCTCCTCGCGGTTGTGCCGACCGATGAGCAGGCGACCCTCGAGCGCGGGCACCTGGGGATCCAGGCGATCCAGCTCACGCGCGCGTCCCAGCCATGCAGCCGCCGCACGCCAGCCATCGGCTCCGACGGGCTCCAGCGTGCCTCGAAGCATCAGCGCTTCCGCGCCTCGACGCAGCGCGTCGCCATCCGCCTGCGGAGCCTGGGCGAGCGCCTCCAGTGACCGAAGACCCTGGCACGCCTCCGGCAACCGTCCCTGCAGCATCTGGGCCCGGGCTCGCAGCAGCGCGCAGCCAGGGTCGGCGCAGCCCGCCAGCAGCGACTCCGCCTCGACCGCCCGTCCTCTTCGGATGAGGGCATTCGCGCGAAGGTCCACCGGCACGGCGGGATCCGTCAGCGTCTCGTCATCCAGCCTCCAGCATCGGAGCGCCGCATCGGCCCGTCGCGCGGGGTTATCCAGATCCTCCGGCATCCAGAGCCCATGACGCAGGCGAAGCTCGCGCTGTTCCGAGGGCTTCAGCCCTGGCGCCTCCAGGGCCGAACGCACCGATCGTGGCAGTTCCGGCTCGATCACGATCTGCCCCGAGGCCGTCCGGATCAGGAGCGCGACGCCCAGCATCACCACCCAGCGGGTCATGGCTGCGTGGGCCTCCACGGGCGACGGTCGCGGATCCAGCCCTCGGGCACCTCGATGCGAAGGGCATCCCTCGCCGCCGAGTCCAGGCCCGCATTCACCCGCACCTCGCGCAGCAGCACCGTCTTGAGATCGCCGCCCTTCATGCGCGCCTGCACGCCGACCGGTGCCAGCGTGCGCAGGTCGTACCAGATCCGCACCTCGTCGAAGTCCTCGCTCGCGCTGGTCCCCGCCCGCGGCACCAGCACCAGACCCTGGACGCCCTGCAACGCCTTCAGCAGCGGTGCATCGGGCGGCGGGGCCAGCGTCGCCGTGAATCGCCTTCGCACGTCCTCCGCCCGCTGCCCCACCGGCAGCGGCAGCGGTCCCTCGCCCAGACGAAGCGGATCCAGCGACTTGCCCTCGGGCACCAGCTGCCGCTCGATGGCCTGTCGGCGCGCGTCGTCGAACTCCACCAGCCAGCCCGAGGCGAACGCGAAACGCTGGCTCTGCGGTGACGCGTGACCCGCGGCATCGATGAAGCGGTCGAAGGCGATCGCGAACCTCCGCTGCGGCGGGTCCGCACCATCCTGCTCGAGCACGATGCGTCCGGTGCGACGCTCGCGATCCTCGGTGATGGCGTCCAGCCGGTCATAGACCACCTGGGCCTGGAAGTCGCGAAGTCCCTTCGTGGCCCTCTCCAGCGACTCGAGCAGCGCGTCCGCCGAGGCGTGCGGCGAAGGCGCGTCCTTCGCCTCGGAGACCGGCGGCGACGCCTCGACCTGGGCCGCCGCGCATCCGGCCAGCAGGCCCAGGCACAGCACGGCCATCGCCGTCATCGCAAAGGCACCTGTTCCACGATGTCGATGCCGAAGCCGTGGAGACCCGGCATGGCCACCTTGGGATGGTTGGTCAGCAGCCGGAGCCTGTGCAGGCCCAGGTCCCGAAGGATCTGGCCACCCACGCCGAACTCGCGGAGGTCCATGGGTTGCGCGCGGCCGCCGATGCCCTCGGGCCGCGTCAGGTCCGGTGCATTCACGTCGTCGCCGCCTCGGCGGATGCGCTGCAGAAGACCAGGCGTGTCGAACCCGCTGCCCTCGCTCCGGAGATAGACCAGCGCCCCGCGGCCCTCCCGCGCGATCGCGGCCATGGAGGCCCGCACCTCGGCCTGCCCACCGCCACCACCGGTGACGGCGAAGACATCGCGGAAGATGTCGCGGCGGTGCATGCGGACCAGCGTGGGTCGCTGTTCCGGCCTGACCTGGCCCGAGGCCTCCAGTCGGCCCACCCCACCCATGGTCAGCGCCAGGTGCGGCAGCGCGTCCACCGCGGTGCGCCACGCGAAGAGGCGGAAGGTGCCCTCCGGCGTCACCAGGTCCTCGCCATCACGGGGCTCCATGCGCTCCACCAGCGCCTCGCCGCGCAGGCGATGCTCGATGACCTGCTCCACGCTGGCCATCTTCAGGCCGTGCTCGCGGCACATGGCCTCCAGGTCGGGCACGCGGGCCATCTCGCCGTCAGGCTTGACGATCTCGATGATGGCCGCGGCCGGTTCCAGCCCCGCCATGCGACAGAGATCCACGCTGCCCTCCGTCTGGCCCGTGCGCACCAGCACGCCGCCCTCGCGGGCACGAAGCGGATTCACGTGGCCGGGTCGGGTGAAGTCCTCCGCCGAGGCACGCGGATCGGCCAGGAGACGAATGGTGGTGGACCGATCCCTCGCGCTCACGCCGGTGCCCACGCCATGCCGAGGATGCGCCTCCACGCTCACCGTGAAGGCCGTGCCTCGAAGGCTGGTGTTGTGCGCCACGGCCGGTCCAAGATCCAGGCGATCACAGATGCCCCCCGCCAGCGCCACGCACAGGTATCCACCGCCGACCCGGGTGAGGAAGTTCACCATCTCCGGCGTGCAGTGCTCCGCCGCCACCACGAAGTCGCCCTCGTTCTCGCGATTCTCGTCATCCACCAGCACGATGGCGCGACCGGCACGGAGCTCCTGCAGGATCTCGGCGATGGGGCTCAGGGGCATCCGGTGAAGTGTAGAAGCCGCGTCGACCAAGTACCCTTCGCGGCCCATGACGCTCACCGCCCATGAACGAAGCCTGGCCCTCACGCTGACCGCCATTCCCACGGCCGCCGGGCTGGAGGACCGGGTGATCGCGTTCATCGAGGGTTGGTGCTTCGTTCGATCCGCCCACCTCAGGCTCCGTCGCGACGATGGCGGCAACATGCTCATCACGCACCGCAAGGCGCCCCGGCGGGTCCGCCCGCTGCTGGTGACGGCGCACCTGGACCACCCGGCGTTCGTGGTCCGCGGCGTGCGGGACCGGGAACTGGAACTGGAGTTCCGCGGCGGGGTGCACGAGGCCTACTTCGTGGGAGCGCGGCTGCAGGTGATCGACGGCGACGACCGCGTGCACCACGCTCGCATCACGCGACTCGACGCCAAGGCCCGGCCCTTCAAGCGGGTGGCGGCGCGGCTGGCCAGGGCCGCGCCGTCGCTGCGTTCCGGCGATCTGGCACGGTGGGACCTGCCCAAGCCCGCGATCCGCAAGGGCATGCTGCACACCCATGCCTGCGACGACCTGGCCGCGCTGGCCGCGGCGCTGGTGGCCTTCGACCGCCTGCTCACCCAGCCGGGCGCGCGTCACGTGGGCCTGCTGTTCACCCGCGCCGAGGAGGTGGGCTTCGTGGGTGCCATCCATGCCGCGCGCAACGGATTCATTCCCCGTGGTGCACGGCTTCTCTGCCTGGAGAACTCTCGCAGCTTCCCCCACGACAGCCCCATCGGTGCCGGGGCCATCCTGCGGGTGGGTGACCGGCTCAGCGTGTTCTCCCCGCACCTCACCAATGCGTTGGGCGAGCTCTTCACGGCGGCCCGCGAGAAGGATCCGGGCTTCCTGTTCCAGCGCAAGCTCATGCCGGGCGGCGCCTGCGAGGCCACCGCCTTCGCGACCCACGGCCTCGAGAGCACGTGCCTCTGCCTGCCGCTGGGCAACTACCACAACATGCAGGACATCGATGCCACGGTCGCCGGGCGGAAGCGCGGTCGCGTGGGTCCCGAGTTCGTCTCCATGACCGACTTCGAGAGCCTGGTGCGGATGATCGAGATCGCCGCCACCGGCCTGAAGCCCGACGCCGACTGGCGACGCGGCTCCATGAAGCTCATGAACCGGCTGCATGGCCAGCACCGCGGTCTGCTCAAGGCCCGCCGCGCGGCCCGCTGAGCGGCCCTATCCTCGCCCCGCCATGCGTCCGTGCGACCCGCTGCTGCACCTGGAGCGCGCCTTCCGCGCCGCCATCTCGAAGGTGTCGGGCAACGATCCCGCCTCGATCGATCCGCAGGTGAAGGCGAGCGCCGATCCACGGCACGGCGACTTCCAGTGCAACGCGGCGCTGGGACTGGCCAAGGCCCTCCAGGCGAAGCCTCGCGAGATCGCCGAGCGGATCGCCGCGGCCGTTGACCTGCATGGCCTGGCGGAAACCCCCGAGATCGCCGGTCCCGGCTTCATCAACATCCGGCTCTCCACCGAGGCGCTCGCCGGCATGCTGTCGGACCTGGACGGACCGGAACTGGGCATCGCCCCGGCGCCGCTGCCCCATGCCGTGGTGGTGGATCTCTGTGGCGTGAACGTGGCCAAGCAGATGCACGTGGGTCACCTGAGGGCCACGATCATCGGTGACGTGGTCGCGCGGCTGCACGAGCGGCTCGGCCGCAAGGTGTGGCGCGAGAACCATCTTGGCGACTGGGGACTGCCCATCGCCATGACCATGGCATCGCTGCGGCGGCAGGGCCGCGACTTCGACCGACTGACGCTGGAGGACCTCAACACCGCCTATCGCGCCGCGCAGCTGGAGGCCAGGACCGACGAGGCCGGGCTTGCCGCGGCGCTGTCCACCCATGCCGGCCCGCACCGCGTGGCGGAACTGCAGGCGCAGAGCGACAGCGCGGGCGCCGCCGAACGAGACGCCAAGGCCACGCTGCTGAAGCTGCAAGCCGGCGATGCCGCCACGGTGCGCGACTGGCAGCGACTGATCGACGTCACCATGAAGGAGGTGCTGGCCACCGCCCGCACGCTGGGCGTGAAGCTGACCGCCGAGCACTCGCGCGGCGAGAGCTTCTACCGCGACCGACTCGGTCCGGCGGTGGACGCCTTCCTGAAGGCCGGCCTGGCGAAGGAGGATGACGCGGCCATCGTGGTGCCCTTCGCGGATCGCGAGCGTCCCATGCTCATCCGCAAGGGTGACGGCGGCTTCCTGTACGCCACCACGGACCTGGCCGCGGTGCGGTTCCGGGTGCAGGAACTGGATGGTGGCCACGTGATCTACGTGGTGGATGCCCGCCAGCGAGACCACTTCAAGGACGTCTTCGACGCCATCCGCCTGATCGGCTGGGATCGGCTGCCCGATGGTTCGCGTGCGGAACTCTCGCACCTGGCCTTCGGCAGCGTGCTGGGCAAGGACAAGCGTCCGCTGAAGACCCGAAGCGGCGAGAACTACACGCTCGCGGCGCTGCTGGACGAGGCCGTGCATCGCGGCGTGGAGCAGGTGCAGCGGCGAGCGGCCGAGGCCGACGCCCCCACGCACGGCCTGTCCCAGGCGGAACTGCATCGCATCGGGGCCGCCGTCGGCATCGGCGCCGTGAAGTACGCCGACCTGAGCGGCGACCCGGTGCGCGACTACGTCTTCGACCTCGACCGCATGATCGCCTTCGAGGGCGACACGGGGCCCTACATCCAGTACGCCCACGCCCGCATCGCCAGCCTGATCGCCCGATCCGGCGAGTCGGAGCCGGCGATCATCGGCAGCGCCTTCCATCCCGTGGAGCCCGCGGAGCGCCACCTGTCGCTCTGCCTGCTTCGCTTCCCCGGCGTGGTGCTGGGCGCCGCCGAGCAGCTGGCCCCGCAGCGCCTCTGTGCAGCGCTGCACGAACTGGCGAATGCCTACGCGGGCTTCTATCAGGACTGCCCGGTCCTCAAGGCGCCCGATGCCGCCACCCGGCTGGCGCGTCTGCGACTCTCGCGTCTCACCCGGCGAGTGCTCGCCGAGGGCCTCGGCCTGCTGGGGATCGACGCGCCCGAGCGGATGTAGTCCCCCGATCCAGCAGCCAGTCCAGCAGCCTCACGAGGGGGCGGAAGACGAGCCGGCTCCGCTCGATCGACTCGTGAACCGGGGCCTTCACGGGCACCAGCCTCGCGTGGGCCTCGGGCCTTGCGCGCAGCAGGAACTCGATCTCGTTGCGGGTCGTCTCCACCTCCGAGTAGCGCCGCCTCGGACCACCGCAGGTGCCATGCTGGATGGCGTGCGTCAGTTCGTGCACCAGGACCAGTCGAGCCAGCAGGTGCAGGTCCATCTCGATCCCGGATCGCGGCGTGACCAGGCCGGCGCGCACTCGTCGATAGACGTGCCATCGGCCACGGCTTCCCCGAGGCAGGGTGACCGTGATGCGGCCCGGGCTCCCGTCCCGCGGCGCCAGGAACGTGCTCGTGCGACCTCCGCGACGCCACCGCACCGGCACCGCGGCCAGCGCCGAACGCCCGGCCGGGTCCAGGCCATATCGCTCCGCCAGGAAATCCACCGCATCGCGCATGGCCTCGGACCGGCGGCGCACCGTGAACCGGACGCCACCGCACGGGCCGCTCATGCCGGCAGTCGTCGGAGGTGGTCCAGCCGCACGCCCACCTCGCCAAGCACCAGTCGGGACTTCTCGATGCTCTCCAGCCAGTGGGCATCACCGCCGACCAGGTCAGGCTCCCACGTGACCACGCGGATCACGCCCGCCTGGATGATGGCCAGCGAGCAGTGCACGCACGGCGCGAAGCTGGTGTACACGGTGCAGCCGATCGGGCTGACGCCATTGCGTGCGCACTGCACGATCGCGTTCAGCTCGGCATGCACCACCAGGTCGTACTTCACCGGCCGCTGCAGCCGCTCCGGAAGATCGGCGAAACCGCGCGGCAGGCCATTGAAGCCGGTGGCCACGATCTGCCGCGAATCCGACACGATCACCGCCCCCACGCCCCGGCTCGGATCCTTGCTCCACAGGGCGATCTGATCCGCCAGCTGCAGGAAGCGACGGTCCCACTTCTCCGACGGGGCGGACGGCTCCATCACTTGCCCGGTCGGTTGCCGGCAACCGCGACGGGGCCCCGGAGTTCCGACGCGATCTGGTCAAGTTCGGCTGCCACCACATCCATGGACGCCACGCGATCCTCCGGCTTCACGCGGATGCAGTTCATGATGAGCCGGCCCAGGCGGGCGGGGATCATCGGCTTGCGCTCGTGCGGTGCCTGCGGCATGCGGAGCAGCGAAGCGGCGATCGGCTTGGAGGAACCGGGCGGGAGCACCGTGGGAATCACCTCGCCCACCAGCATGAAGTACATGGTGGCCCCCAGGTTGTAGACGTCGGTGGCCGCCGTGATCTTCTCCAGCGCAGCCTGCTCGGGGGCGATGTAGCCGGGGGTGCCCTGGATGCGTTCCTTCCGCGAACCGATCTTGCAGGCCTGACCCAGGTCGATGATCTGGATCGAGCGATCCTCGAGCACCATGACGTTGATCGGCTTCATGTCCGCGTGGACATAGCCCTTGGAGTGCATGTGGCCCAAGCCCCGGGCGATCTGGGCGAACTGCTCCACGGCCTCGATCAGCGTCTCGGGCCGCCGGTTGTCCATGGCGTCGGCATCGATCAGGTGCAGGCAGAGCCCGATCTCGGTGGTCGTGAAGAGCTTGCGGATGCGGTGGATCTTGCCCACGCGCCGCATGTTCGGATGGTCGAGCTTGCTGCCGACCTCGTGCTCGATCTCCACCTGGGCGATGAAGCGGTCATCCTTCTCCGTCCGTCGGATGACATGCTTGAGCGCCCAGACCTGCTTGGTCCTGGGATCCTGGACCGCGTACAGCTCGCTGGCCGCACCCGTGCCCAGCTTGGCGACGACCGGGTAGCCGAAGATCTCCTGGGGAACGCTCATGAACCTGCTGCTGCCGAACCTTTCCATGGCATTCCGGAAACGCTCCGGAGGTGGCCACAGAGCCTCAGGACCGCGGCAAGACGGTCCTCAGCCCCACGACGACTGCGCAATGCAGAGGCCGTTCCCCGAATGTAGCCCAACCCCCGAGGCCCCGCAACGCACGGTCAACCCGAGGATTGAAGAAGCTGTCCCTCGAATTCGGCTGCGGGGAAATGGGCCCCGGGACTGCTGACGGGAGCCACGTCACTGTGCAGGTAGACGCGGCCCGCGGGAATGCCCAACTCACGCTGAAGCCGGCGAACCAGCGACGCGAGTTCCCGGATCTGGCGATCCGTGAAGCGGCGACGGTCGCCATTGCCCACCAGGCAGATCGCGACGGCATGTTCGTTCAGGTGATCCGCGGACAAGTTCGCGGCGGACGAGTCCGCGATTCGAGCGGCGTCAGGCACCCCTGGACGGGACGCGACATGGGCCCCGGGCTGCTGGCGATTCCAGCGGGTACCGACCTCGATCGTGCCGTCGCCCAGGCCCTGCCCATTGCCGATGACGAAGTGGTAGCCCAGTCCGACCAGCCCCTGCTCGGCGTGCATGCGGGCGATCGAGGCCCCGTCACCCGCGGGGGCTCCCGAGTGGTGGATCACGATGGCATCCCAGCGATCACGATTCAGACGCGCTTCCCGGGGGTTCACACCCAGATCCGTCCGGGATTCCAGTTCCGGAACCGCCATGACCACGGGCCTTGGACCTTCGGCATCACCCAGCACCAGCACGCCGCAGGCCAGTGTCATGGCTGCCGCGAAGGCGCCCCACACCACCCGAGTCCGGCGCGACACCGAGCCTGCTGCTCGGATGGGCCTGAGGATGGGGAGCTTCCTGCTCATGCGTGTCTCGTTGGCGGATCTATCGGATGCGACCTTGGCCGCACTTGGGCGAATGTGCGGACAAAATCAATCGGGCGGAGCGAGCCGCGCCCGAAGCGCGGGCTTGGGATTGCCGAACACGTCGGGCTCCTGCAGTGGCGTGAACTTGTCGCGGAGCGTGTCGGTCTTCTGGTACTGCGTGCGCGGCTCGTTCTGCGGAAAGAGCACCTTGTGGCAGCCCACCACCATGGGCAGTGCAGCCATGGCCAGGAGCCACATCCAGTGGGTGCTGCGGATCCGATGGGTCGTCCAGAAAGAGGTCACGGGCACGATTCGGCCATGATAAGGCAGGCCCCCACCCCTCCGATCAGCCGCCGGACCGGCTTCGCCCGGAACCCGGGCGGGAGGCGGTCACCTCGAACGCCAGTCGCTCCAGGGCCTCGGTGAAATCCACGGCCACCACGGGCACGGACTTGGGCAGGCGAAGGGCACGCGGCGCGAAATTCAGCACGCCCCGGATGCCCGCCTCCACCAGGGCCTCGGCCACGGCCTGGGCCTCATCCGGAGGCACGGCGATCACCCCCAGTTGAGCGCCGGACCTTCGGATCACCTCCGACAGGTTGGCCATGGACTGCACCACATGACCCGCGATCCTTCGGCCCACCACGCCACCGCCACGGTCCAGCACCGCGACGATCTCGAAGCCCTCCTGCGCGAACCGGGGATAGGCCAGAAGCGCCCGACCGATGTTGCCTGCCCCGACCAGCACAGCTCGCCAGGGCTGTTGCAGTCCCAGCGCCTGACGCAGTCCGCGGTGAAGATCGTGAAGGCGATAGCCCACGCCGGGCTGGCCCCCCGCCCCGAAACTGGCCAGATCCTTGCGCACCTGGGCATCCGCCACCCCGGCCACCTCGCCCAGTTCCCGACTGCTGACTCGATCCGCGGCTCCATCCTGCTCGATGCGGTCCTGGACCATCCTCAGGTAGAGGCTGAGCCTTCGAGCCGCTGGCTTGGGGATCCTCGCCCGTTCGGACATGCGTTCTCCGTTCCCTAGACTGTACCGATGCACATGCTCGACATCCTGGCACGGGATGCCCGAACCGCCAGTTTCGAGTTCTTTCCGCCCGCGAAGGAGTCGGGCTGGGAGCAGCTCTTCCGGGCCATCCGGGACCTCGAGCCCCTGGCCCCCAGCTTCGTCAGCGTCACCTACGGCGCCGGCGGCAGCACGCGGCAGCGGACCAACGAACTGGTGCTCCGGCTGAAGCGGGAGACCTCGCTGGATCCCGTGCCCCACCTGACCTGCGTGGGCCACACCCGAGCGGAGATCCAGGCCATCCTGGAGCGATACGCCGCCGAGGGCGTCTCGAACATCCTCGCGCTCCGGGGAGATCCGCCACGGGACGGTTCAGCCGTGGGCCAGGGCGATTTCCCCCACGCGGCGGACCTCGTCCGCTTCATCCGGGAATTCAACGCCAGCGGCGCGCATCCGGATCCACGTGGCTTTGGCATCGGCGTGGCCGGCTTTCCGGAGGGGCACCCGGAGACACCCAACACCCTCCGACTCATGGACCACCTGAAGGCCAAGGTGGACGCCGGAGCCGACTGGATCTGCACCCAGCTCTTCTTCGACAACCGGTCCTTCATGGACTGGCGGGAGCGGTGCGAGCTGGTCGGGATCCGGGTGCCCGTGATCGCCGGCATCATGCCGGTGCTCAGCGTGGCCAACCTGCACCGCATGGCGGATCTGGCCGCCTGCACCCACATTCCCGCCAAGCTCATGCGGGCCCTGCAGCGGTGTCGGGACGACGTCGAGTCCGTCGAACGCGTGGGCATCCACTGGGCGACGGAACAGTGCCTTGAGCTGCTCGATCGTGGCGTGCGCGGCATCCACTTCTACACGCTCAACCGCGGCGATGCGACGCAGCAGATCTTCCGCAATCTGGGCTTGAAGAGCACCGCAAGCCTGCGGTGAGCCCCCCTCAGGGCGTGGTCGTCGGTCGCTCGGGTTCCGCGGCCCCGGTGGGTGCCGTCGGCTCCTCGGTCCTCGTCTCGGCGGGCTTGTTCTGGGGTGCAACCGACTCGGCGGGCTTCGGGGCCTCGGGCGCCTCCTGGGTCGGTTCATCGGCGAGCACCGGCGGGGCATCGATCCAGAGCTTGCGAAGCAGCGCCGCCAGCGTGTCATCGCTGGGCGTTCCCGTGAGCTTGGCCAGGCCCTCCTGGATCACGGCACGGTCACCCAGGAGCCGGCCGATGTAGGCGACCAGAAGGCCGTAGTCCGCCGAGTCGCGGTTCGAGGCCATGCGTGTTCGAGCCCCTTCAAGAGCCTTGTTCAGTCGCGGGACCTGCGGCAGGGCCTCGGGGGCGTAGGTCACGTCCATCATCTCCGGGCTCTGCGTGAAGAGCTTCCGAAGCGTGATGGAGGCGGAGCCCGGAAGGTTGGCTCCGATCTGGCAGTGCAGCAGACCCGCCGTGGCTCTCGGATCATCGGGCTTCAGCAGCAACGCGACCTCGAACCGCTTCTCCGCGATGAAGTTGTTGCCCTCGCGCATGGCCCGCTGGCCCTCGGCCAGCAGCTCGTCCAGACGATCCTGACCGCCCTCGCCGAAGGCATCGAGACGGGTGCCATGCCGCAGGACAAGGGCGTACTCCTCGGCCGTCATCTCCGGACCGGCACTGGCGGGTGCATCCTTCGCGTCCTCGCTGGAGGCCGGCTCGCGATCCAGCCGCCGCCGAAGCGCCTCGTAGGCGGTGCCCAGGCCATCGTCGGTGGTCGACTCCGCCGAGCCCTCGCCGCTTCCGGATGGCTCCGCCGTCTTCGGGGCCCCATCCGTCTCCGCCGGCTTCGTGGTCGGCGGCTTGGGTCGGGCCGTCTGGGGCCGCTGCTGCCAGTTCCGCTGGATCTTCCGAACCATCCCGTCGTAGGTCGAGCCGCCCGTGTTCATGCGGGCGATGGCCAGTTCCGTCTCGCTCATGAGCCGCGGATCCTTGCCGCCGATCCTGGCGCCCTCCGTCTTCAACTTGGCCACCGTGAACGGCGAGAGGGACCTTTCCGTGGCACGATCCATGCGGAGCAGGCCGCGACGAAGGTCGTCCTGCAGCCGCGCCGCCTCATAGAGGTTCAGGCGATCACTGCCTCGACGGGTGCCATCGCTCTCCCGCTTGATGCCCCGGACCGTGCTCGCGGTGAGCGTGCCGGTGTCGCCGGTTCGCGTCTGGTACCGGGCCATCGGACTGCTGACCGTGTCCATGGTGAGCAGTCGTTCGGTGGCCAGACGGTTCGACTCCTGGTCCAGTCGGTGTCGAGTCGAGGCCGCGGGGGCGGCGCCCGCCGCGCCTCGCTGGCTGGCACCGGCGAAGTCTCGGCGATACTCCATGGCGCCGCTGTCGCGCATCATGCTGAAGGTGTCGCCCGCACTCTGGGTCCGCGCCAGGTTGGCGCTGCTCAGTGCGCTGTCGCGGCGAAACTGCATGCTGGAGTCACCGCCGGTGGAACCCCGGAAGTCGCCCTCGGCCGTGTACCCCACGTTGCCCCGGAAGCCACGGCCTCCGGCCACGTCGCCGGTCACCACAAGGTTCCGCGACCGGTAGTCCTCGCGGGTCGCGGTCGGATTCGCACGGCCCTCGTTCGCGTGCAGGTTGGCGTCCAGCGCGTTCTGGGCAAGCGCCTGCAGCGGCGTCAGGATCACCAGAAGGATGAGCAGTCGACGAAGCACGTGGGCATCGTAGGTGCTGCACCACGGCTGCGCCGAATCCCGCCGTGCCGGATGCGGGCCCCGGCATTCCCTAGCATCGCGGCGTGACCGACACGGGAGGCCACGAGATCCAGCGACCCAGCCCGTTCCAGCGGGCCCCCTCCATCCCGGCCCTGGTCATGAGCCTGCTGCTCGTGGTGGGTGCGGTGCTCTTTGGCATCTACGGCCCGACCGTCGCCGGCCGCCTCAGCCATGGCGGCGGACTGCCCCTGGTGGATGTGCTCGACGCGGCCGCACGGATGCGCTATCGGGCCATCATGGATTCGCTCGAGGCGATCGGTGAACCCGATCTGGCGCCCGAGGAGGCGAAGGGCCTGCTCCAGCGGCTGACCGGCCGACCGGTGACCGCACCGGATCTGGCGTCCATCGGATTCCACCTCAGGCGGGTCGGACCCGTGTCCCTTCCGGGCTCCACCTACCGCTCCGCGGTGCTGGTGTATCAGGGTCGCGGCCAGGCGGACCAGCGGTGGATCCTGCTGTTCGTCGCCGCCGACGAGGGGCAGTACCTGGCGTTCGACGCTCGGGGCCGGCCCCGACCGCTTGCCGCCGACCAGACGCTCGAGGGGGAACTGCCGGGCATGGAGAGCACGGCACTGGTCTGGAGCGATGGCGCGGTGCTCCGGCTGGCCTGCTTCGAGAATGCGGCCGACGCCGAAGCCGCTCGGGCACCGCTCGGGGCTCCGTAGACTGACGGTCCATGCCCGCCACGGCCAGCATCACCACGCCCATCTACTACGTGAACGATCGGCCGCACATCGGCCACGTCTACACCACCACGCTCTGCGATGCATGGGCAAGGGCCATGCGGCTCCGCGGCTTCGACACGTTCTTCCTGACGGGCACCGACGAGCACGGCGTGAAGGTGGAGAAGAGCGCCGCCGCCAACGGCGTCTCGCCGCAGGCGTGGGCGGATCGCAACGCAGCCGAGTTCGAGGCCGTGCTTCGGCTCTTCCAGCAGACCAACGACGACTTCATCCGAACCACGCAGCCCCGCCACGAGCGCCAGGTGCAGCTGCTGGTCGAGCGGCTGCGAGCCGCCGGGGCCCTGGCCAAGGGCTCCTTCGAGGGTTGGTACGACGAGGGCGAGGAGACCTACCTGACCGAGACCAAGGCGAAGGAATGCGACTACCGGAGTCCAGTGAGCGGTCGCCCGCTGGTGCGGGCCCGGGAGGAGAACTGGTACTTCCGGCTCAGCGCGTTCGCGCCCCGACTGGAGAGGCTGTTCGCCGACCATCCCGACTTCGTCCGTCCGGCCGCACGCCGCAACGAGGTGCTCGGACGCCTGCGCGAGGGCCTGCAGGACGTGCCCATCACGCGGACCAACTTCTCGTGGGGCATTCCCATGCCGGGCGATCCGGGTCACGTGATCTACGTGTGGATCGACGCGCTGCTCAACTACGTCACGGCACTGGGCCTGGGGGATGGCAGCCAGCCGGAGCGCAATCGCTTCTGGCCCGCGGACTACCACGTGGTGGGCAAGGAGATCCTCTGGTTCCACGCGGTCATCTGGCCGGCCATGCTCATGGCCCTTGAGCTGCCGCTGCCGAAGTGCGTGTACGCGCACAGCTTCTGGATCAGCGAGGGCCAGAAGATGAGCAAGAGCCTGGGCAACTTCATCGACCTGCCGGCGCTGCAGGGGTACGTGGATCGCTACGGGCTGGATGCGCTGCGCTGGTTCCTGGTGACGCGTGGTCCGCTGGATGCCACCGACACCGACTTCCGGGCCGCCGCCTTCCACGACACCTACATGGCCGAACTGGTGAACACCGTGGGCAACTGCAGCAGCCGCGTGAGCGCCATGATCGGCAAGACCTTCGACGGCCGCATGCCCGAGGATCCCCAGGGTGGTGGCGAGTGGCCGGCGCGCTGCGCCGCCGCCGTGCGTGCGTGGGAGGGCCACATCGATCGCTTCGAGCTGGTGCAGGCCACGGGCGTGGCCATGGGTCTCCTTCGCGAGGTGGATGGTTTCATCAACCGCACGGAGCCCTTCAAGCTGGCCAAGGACCCGGCGCGTCGTGGCGAGGTGGGATCCATCCTCGCGCAATGCGCCGAGACGGTCCGGATCGCCGGCGTGCTGCTGGAGCCCTTCCTGCCGGTGAAGACCGTGGATCTGGCGGCCGCCTTCGGTGGCGTGGGTGGCGACTGGGCCCAGCGCAGCCGATGGGGCGCCCTCACCCCGGGCCGTGGCCTGGTGAAGGTCGCCCTCTATCCTCGGGTGGAAACGGCTCCCGCCGGCTGACTTTTCGCCCCCGCGAGCTCATCCGGCCGGAGCGTTCGGGCGAATCCCCTGCCATGGCCAGCAAGCGCATCATCGTCGGCATCACGGGCGCCAGCGGCGCCCCGTACGCGCTTCGGCTGCTGCACCACCTGGCTCGGGCGGACTGCGAGATCCATCTGGTGGCCTCGTCGCTGGGGCGTCGGCTGCTGGCCGACGAGTGCGGCGTGAAGCGGCTCGACCCGGACGTCCTCACCGACGGACGGGGCTCCGCCATCACCATCCACAACGAGAATGACCTTGGTGGACCGATCGCCAGTGGCAGCTTCGTGCACGACGGCATGATCGTGGTCCCCTGCTCGGGCAACACGCTCAGCAAGGTCGCCTACGGGCTCACCGACAACCAGCTCCAGCGAGCCGCCATGGTCACGCTGAAGGAGCGACGGCGACTCATCCTGGCGCACCGCGAGACGCCCCTGAGCCTGGTGGAGATCGAGGCCATGCGGGCCGCGACGCTGGCGGGTGCCATCGTGCTCCCTCTCTCGCCGGGCTTCTACCTGAATCCGGCGACCATCGGCGACCTGGTCGACTTCATGGTGGCTCGCATGCTCGACCTGCTCGGCGTGGACCACCGCATCCAGCCCCGATGGGACGAGCAACTGGCGGCGGATCGAGCCCAACGGCTCGCCGCCTCGCCTCGGCCAGGCCCGTCCTGAATCGGGCCTGAGGCCGCACGACAATCCCCAAAAAGCAAGCGGACGGGACCCTAGGGGATCCCGCCCGCTCGAAAAAGGGCGTGGGCGGAGGAGAGGCGCCTCAGCGGCGCCGCCGCCTCCCACGTGTTGCACCCGGCAGGAACGCGGCCAGCACGCTCAGCGCTCCAGGACCGGGCACAAGGTTCATGTCCAGCGACACGGCATCCAGCGAGGTGTGGATCCCGGTCGTGGAGAAGTCGATCTGCCATCGGGTGCAGTTCCAGGCCAGGTCCGGCACCGTCCAGCTGTAGGCCATGGTGATCTCGTTGCCGGGGAAGCCGCCCGCACTGCTGGCCACGGAGGACCGGGTCTGCGTCGCGGTGGGAGTGATGCGGCGAGAATTGCCCGAGTTGTCGAAGAGCGTCAGCGCCACGGTCGCATCACTGACGGAACCCGCCCCGAGGGTGGCCACGTTCAGGACGACGTCCCGGGGGTTGCGCGGCGATGCCGTCACGCCACCCATGATCATCACGGAGAGCGAGCCGAACCCGCTGTAGATGTTGCCCGAGCTCAGGACGGCGGTCGGTCCGAAGTTGAAGAGCGAGGCCAGGCTGGAGCTGCCAGCCATGTCACCGGTGTTCGCCCCGGCGTAGGCGGCGGTGAAGTTCTCCCAACCCATGAACATGGTGTTGGAGGAGCCCCTCCAGGCGGGCGTCAGGGGATTGACAAGACCCGCCCACGCCGACGACGCGACGCAGACGGCGGCGACTGCCGATGCAACGACACAGCTCTTCACGGCCTTTTCTCCTCAACCTCCGAATGAAGCCGGCGCACGACACGCCAACTGCCTTGCGGCAAGGGAGAATCCGATCCGGATGAGCGATCTGTTCCGGCAAATCCGGCAGGAAAGGGAGAGGGACGGGCCTACCTATCGGACGTCTTCGATGACGTCCGATAGGTAGGCCCGTCCCTGCTATCTCAGTACGCCTTCGCGAAGACCACGCGATGGGTGGCAGGCTTCCCGGTCAGGATGCAGGGGCCCGGGTCCTCCCCGCCCTGCAGCGGGATGCAGCGGACCGTCACACCCAGTTCGTTCTTGAGTTTCGCCTCCTCGGCCGGGTCCATGCAGAAACGGCTCCAGGCGAAACCACCATGGATCTCGGTGGGTGCGTTGTCGGTCTCGGGCTTGCTCGGGGTGAAGAACGCCCGGAACTCCTTCGGGTCATCGATCTTCCGGCTGTGGCGGTCCACATGGGCCTTCGCACGGTCGAACATGCCCTTCTGGATCTCCTCGAGCAGGTCCAGGATCCGGCCGGCCAGCGCGTCGGGCGACATGGCCTCCCGCTCCTTCACCCCGCGGTCACGGCGGCTGACGCTGACCAGCCCCTGCTCCAGGTCGCGCGGACCGATCTCCACCCGCACCGGCGCGCCCTTCTTCACCCACTGCCACATCTTGTCGCCGCCGCGAAGGTCGCGTCGATCGACCTCCACCTCGACGGTGCGTCCCGCGTAGGGCAACTCGCGCAGTCGCTTGGCCAGCTTCTCGCATGCCTCGTGGATGGCCGGGGCCGTCTCGGGCTTGGGGGTGATCGGCAGGATGACCACATGGGTCGGCGCCAGTCGCGGCGGCACCACCAGACCGTCGTCATCGGCATGCGTCATGATGAGACCGCCGACCAGCCGCGTGCTCACGCCCCAGCTGGTGGTCCAGGCGTGCTGCAGGGTGCCCGCCTGGTCGAGAAACTTGATCTCGCTGGCCTTGGCGAAGTTCTGCCCCAGGAAGTGGCTGGTGCCGGCCTGCAGGGCCTTCCGGTCCTGCATCATGGCCTCGATGGAGAAGGTGTCCACGGCCCCCGGGAAACGCTCGCCATCGGTCTTGCGTCCGGTCACCACGGGCATGGCCATCCATTCCTCGGCGAACACCCGGTAGACCTCGAGCATGCGCATGGTCTCCTCGCGTGCCTCGGCCTCCGTGGCGTGGGCCGTGTGGCCCTCCTGCCAGAGGAACTCGGCCGTTCGGAGGAAGAGCCGCGTGCGCATCTCCCAACGCACCACGTTCGCCCACTGGTTGATCAGCAGCGGAAGGTCGCGCCAGCTCTGCACCCACTTGGCGAAGCTGGCGCCGATGATCGTCTCGCTGGTCGGCCGCACCACGAGCGGCTCCTCCAGCTCGCCGGCCGGAACCAGCCCGGGCCGGCCGTCGGCCTTCTTGCCGGCCTGCAGGCGATGGTGCGTGACCACGGCGCACTCCTTCGCGAAGCCCTCCACGTGCTCCGCCTCCTTCTCCAGGAAGCTGAGCGGGATGAAGAGCGGGAAGTACGCGTTGCGGTGTCCCGTCTCCTTGAACATCCGGTCGAGCACCCGCTGGAAGTTCTCCCACAGCGCATAGCCCCACGGCTTGATCACCATGCAGCCGCGGACCGGACTGTTCTCGGCCAGGTCGGCCGCGCGGACCACCTGCTGGTACCACTCGGTGTAGTTCTGCTCGCGCGTGGGCGTGATGGCGGTCTGGGGGGCGGCGGGTTGCTTGCTTGCGGTGCTCATGGGTGCTCCAGAGAACCGCCGAAGGTAGCAGGACGCGGCATCAGCCCCGCGATTTCGGTCCCCGCCGAAGTCGTCGACGGAGCTCTCCCCGTCCCTGGGCCAGGGCCAGCAGTCCCTCGCGTCGAGCCCGACGCAGGCAGGTCGCCGCGTGCCGCGTGATGGCCGATCGCCATCGCCGCGTGACCGGCCACAGGGCATCGCCCTTCGCCGGCTCGGGCATGCAGGCAAGCATCAGTTCGGCATCGCGAGCCTCACCGAGCAGGCTCGCGGCCTGGCGAAGCCTGCGCTGGGCGTCGCGAATGCCCCGCCCATCCCAGGCCTGGACCAGCAGCAGCATGGAGGCGCATCGCTGCGCCCTCTTGCGGGCACCATGCAGCCATTCGCCCTCGCGTCCTTCCCATGAGGCACGGAACCGGTCGCGGGCTCGGCTCCATGCCAGGACCACGGCGTCGACCACCGCATGCCGGTCGAGCCCCTCCAGCGTCCACGCGGCCACGCGGTGTCGAAGGCCATCCAGTTCCCCGGCACTGGCCTGCACAAGCCGATGCACCGCCACCGGCGACGGTTCCGCGGCGGCCTCGGTCAGGGAACCTCCAGCCGCTCGCCATGCGTCCATGCCCACGGCACGCGTGGATCGCGGCAGCAGTCGCACCAGTCGCTGCGCCGCGGCACGACGAGCGTGCGCATCACGAAGGCCACCAAGCCGCCTGGCGGCCGCCGAGAGACCGCGATCCACCGATGTCCACTCCCGTTCTCCAACCTCCGCGGCCGCGATGGACACCGCCGCCCGCAACCGCTTCACGGCTCGGCGGAACTCGTGCACGCCCTCCACACGGTCCTCGGATCTCCATCCCTCCGCCTGTCGAAGCCGACGCTCGGCAGCGTCGAACTCGTGCTCGAGCACGGCCCGAAGCGACACCGGCATCGGCCTGCGAGCGTCGAGCGTGGAGGCCACAGGGGCAGGCTAACGCCCGAGACCCGCCAGCCCGAGGATTCCCGCCGTTCCCAACACAATGCTCACAATCCCGTTGAGCGTGAAGAAGGTCAGGGCCATGCGGGACGTGCCCCAGCGGTGCACCGTGGCGTGCTCGAGCACGAGCACGGCCGTGACCAGCACGATGGCGAAGGCGAAGGGCAGGCCCAGCCGCGGCTCGGCGATCCAGGCCTGCCAGAGGCAGACGACCGCCAGCCCATGCATGACCCGGCTGATCCAGAGCGATGCAGGGACCCCCAGTCGGGCCGGCATGCTCTGCAGGCCCTCTCTTCGATCGGTCTCCACATCCTGCAGGGCGTAGATCACGTCGAAGCCGGTCACCCACAGGAGCACCATGCCCGCCACCCACCACACCACGGGCTGGGCGAGCGACTCGGGGCGAATGGCCAGGGCCGCCGCAGGCACGCTCATGGCCAGGCTGGCCCCGAGCCACGCATGGCAGAGCCACGTGAATCTCTTCGCCAGCGGATAGAGCACCAGCCAGAGCAGCACCGGCACCTGCAGGATGAGCGGCCACACGTTGCCCAGCAGGATGGCGAAGGCCAGCGTGCACGCCTCGAAGGCCATCACGCTCACGAACGCCATGATCAGCGCCGCACGCCGGGAGAGCCGGCCGGAGGGAATGGCCCGCGTCACCGTGCGCGGGTTTCGCGCATCGATCCCGGCGTCCATGATCCGGTTGGCCAGCATGGCCACCGTGCGCGCCGAGACCATGCAGCCCACGATCAGCGCCAGCGGTCCCGCCACGCCGGACCACGGCATGCCCTGCGGCTGCACGGCCGCCAGGCACGCGCCAAGCAGCGCAAAGGGCAGCGCGAACACGCTGTGATGCAGCTTGATGTCGCTGGCCGCCGCTTGCAGGCTGGCAGACACGCTCATGAGCGGTCCGCCGACGCGATCACCTGGTCTCGCCGGCATCGGTGGCCGGCGCGACTGGATCCTCCATCTCGGCCGGTCCGAAGTTCTTGCCCGGCTCGGCGAAGGGACCCGCGATCGGCGGGTTGAAGGTCTGGGCCTTCGAGGGGATCAGCCACCGCTGCGTGTACATCGGCCGGTAGTCCACGCCGAAGGCACCCTCGAGGTGCACGGTCATGATCTGGAAGACGCCCTCGGGCGATGGGTAGACGATGTCCACCTCGGCCTGACCGCCGTTGAGGCGAAGCTGTCGAACGGTGAACGCTTCCTTGTCACCCTCGGTCATGGCGCGGGCGCCGTCACCGAGTCGCTTGGCCACGTCGTCCCACGCCGCCTGCAGGGTTCGCGGGGGCAGGTTGAAGACCAGCGGCGCATTCGGATTGCCGCGCTGCTGCGCGTATCGGAGCGCGCTGGCCATGATCTGCGGCAGCGGCGGCTGCGTGGCGGTCACGCCACCCGAGCCCGCGGTGGGCGGGTAGGTGGCCATGGTCGCGCACGCGCCCAGGAACAGGCTGGCAAGCAGGACGGAAAGGTTCCGAAGCATGGTGAGGCCTCCTGGCGTCACTTCTCCGCCTTCGCGATCTGCCAGTACTCGAGTTCGACCGGTGCCTGGCGACCGAAGATGGTAACCAGCACGCGCACCAGGCCCTTGTCGGGCAGCGTCTCGTCGACGGTGCCCTCGTAGTTCTGGAACGGGCCTTCCTTGATGGTGACCGCGTCGCCCTTGACGA